>CAYWVC010000005.1:0-45810 GCA_964461635.1 uncultured Lachnospiraceae bacterium | reverse complement strand
TTTCACAAACAGTTGAAAAATGCGCGGAAGCGTGATATAATAGGTTGACAAAAGAATAAACACGGGTCATCGGAATACGTTTGTATTCGTTGTCGGGCATACTGCGGGACGGTATCGCTCGGGGATAAGGAAATTGCGGTGCGAATCCGCGGCAACAGCCATTACCGTATCTTCTGCCTACGGCAGATCAAGTCGGAATGCTTATCGGCTCGTGACACGTAAAGGGACTTCCGGGCAAGTGGGAAGCCGTGCATCGGTCGGACAGGGGACGTTCCCCTGCCCCGTTTCGGTATGAGCAGGATATCGGAGCGCGCAGATCTGTCACAGCACCCCGGGGAAGATGCTTTTACTTTATCCTTTTGCAAAGAAAGAAAGGATAATTGAAAAATGAAAAAGACATTATTATCATTCGTAACCGTGACCGTCGCTCTGATGATACTCGTAAGCCTCGTCTCCTGCGGCAACTCGGTGGACAAAACGGGACTGTGGGAAAATGCCACTTACCTCAAGGACACGACCTTCGGCAACGGCGCAAAGACTGTCGTCGCACAGGTTAAGGTCGAAGAGCAATGCGTGACCTTCACCGTCAAGACCGACAAAACGACGGTTGGAGCCGCCCTGCTTGAGCACGGTCTTATCGCCGGCGATGACAGCGAATACGGACTTTACGTCAAAACGGTCAACGGCATCACCGCCGATTATGACGTTGATAAAAGCTATTGGGCATTTTACATCAACGACGAATACGCTATGACCGGCGTAGACAGCACCGAGATCACAGAGGGCGCGACCTACAGCTTTGTCTACACAAAATGAAAGGGGCAGCGGCAAGGGTCACTTTCTGACCGTGCGTGAGATCGTGATCTTCCCGATGCTGGGAGCCCTTATGTTCGCCTCAAAGGTAGTGATGGAGGCAATACCGAACGTTCACCTGCTCGGAATGTTCACTATGGTATTCACGATCGTTTTTCGCGTCAAGGCACTGATACCGATATACATCTACGTTTTTCTGAACGGGCTGTACGCCGGCTTTGCGACGTGGTGGTTGCCATATCTGTACCTTTGGACGATCCTCTGGGGCGTTACAATGCTTCTTCCTAAAAAGATGCCAAAAAAGCTCGCCTGCGTTATATATCCGATAGTCTGCGGACTTCACGGGCTTGCTTTCGGCACGCTTTACGCTCCGGCGCAGGCTCTGCTGTACGGTTTAAGCTTTGACCAAATGCTCGTTTGGATCGGAGCGGGGCTCTATTGGGATGCGGTCCACGCCGTAGGCAACGTTGCCGCCGGATTGCTCGTGTTCCCGATGTCCGAGCTCCTTAAACGCCTGATGGCACGGCAATACGGAAAAAGCGGTTGACGCCTCGCCGTCCTCCGTTTTCCTATGAAATCTCCCCACCGCCGAATTTTAATTCGGCGGTGGGATCTTTTTTCGAATGGAAGCACAGCTCACGGGAATAATAAATATATCAATATCCGTGAGGTGCACAAATTTGGAACGCTTGCTTGAGAAAAAAGGCTTTATTTGCGATATGGACGGCGTAATATACCACGGCGAGCTGCTGTTGCCCGGAGTTAAGGAATTTCTCGCCTGGCTGAACGACAACGGAAAGAAATACACCTTTATGACGAATTCAACGCGATACACACCTTTGGAGCTCCAACAGAAGCTGGAGCGAATGGGACTTTTCGTCGATGCGTCGCATTTTTACACAAGTGCTCTCGCGACGGCAAGGTTTCTCGCGGCGCAGTCTCCCGGTTGCTCGGCATACGTGATAGGCGAGCACGGTCTGCAAAACGCAGTTTACGACGCGGGAATAAGCTTTAACGACGTTGATCCGGAATACGTCGTCGTCGGAGAGGACAGGGGCTACGGTTTGGAGCTGATCACAAAAGCAATAAGGCTCGTCAAGCGCGGAGCCATGCTGATCGGCACGAATTACGACCTTACCGGTCCGTCGGAGGACGGAATAGTCCCCGCCTGCCGTGCCCTGCTCGCACCGATAGAGCTTGCTGCCGGGAGGCGAGCGTACTACGTTGGCAAGCCAAACCCGCTGATGATGCGAACCGGGCTGAAGATGCTCGGGGTGCACTCTGCCGATGCCGCCATTATAGGTGACCGGATGGACACGGATATCGTAGCGGGAATTGAAACCGGGCTCGATACCGTATTGGTATTATCCGGCGTCACGACAGTGAAGGAATGCAAACGCTTTCCCTATCGCCCGAGATTGATCCTTGACGGGGTCGGTGCGATTCCCGCCGCCGCAAAAAAGCTCGGTACGGTATGACCGCAAGTATGCGAAGCTCCCCGAGGAGCTTGACCAAAGAAGCCTCTCGGGGAGCGCATTATTTTATCGGAATGGAGCTTATTCGGCGTCAAGCTCCTTTTTAAAGTACGCGTTGGTGTAAGCCTTGCCGCCCTCAACTCCGGTGACCACCACTCTGAACCAGACCTCATCCGCACTGATATTGAATTTGACCTCGTTCAGCACGTCGCCCTCGCGTGCCGCTTTCATCTTTCCCTTGCACCGAGCGCTCGTCACAAGCTGAATACGCCGTGCATCCGAGGTCTTGACGGTCAGCACACCGTCCTCGTATTCAAGCCCGCGGATCTCCGGTCCCTCGTGCTCGTTGGTCCCCTGCACCGAATAGAAAAGTCCGTTCTCAAGCGCCGACGTGATCTGTCTGTACTCAAGTGCGGGTGCCGCGATCATAGTATAGCCGCCAAGCGAGTCGCTCAGCGGGCTGTCATCCGCGTGCGAGTTGTGGTTATCGTCGGTCGCAAGGCAAAAGATCTGTTTGCCTTGATTGAGCAGGTCATCGTAGACCCTTCCGTTATCGTCCTCATACCCCATCATAACGCAACCGAAGTTCACGATCTCCATAGCGTTCATTCCGTGATAATTCGAATAATCGGGATAAGACTCCAGCGACCACGTGGGGTGATTGTAGGTCACGAAGAATCCGCCCTCCCTGCCCTTTTCGATGATATCGTTAATACCGTCGCCGGAATAAATGCGCACGTAATCGGAGAGCGTCTCGTCAAACTTTACCTGATCACGGTAGAGCTTTGAATTCCCCGTAGAATACTTCGTACGGTGATGGCAAATCTGCGTCAAATTATCGGGCTCAAGCGCGATAAGGTTAAGATGGCACTTTTTCGTGCGGGGATAGTTGAAATTAAACGGGTCGTTGACGTTTATCTCATAGCCGTTCAGTGCAAGAAAGTTCTCGTCATTCAGATCCTCGTGTGAAAGAAGCACGTTATGGTCGGTATAAGCAACGACCGAATACCCGTGAGAAGCATAGAGCTCCTTGACCTGCTCGGGGGTCTTGTGTCCGTCGGAAACAGTCGTGTGGCAATGCAGGTTCGCGCGATAGTAATTCACTCCGCTTCCTGCCTCGGGAAGAAGTATTTTTTTCATAATAAACGTTCCTTTCTTCAAACGTTGCGGATATGTTTACGTGTAATATTATACTCCCGTCTCCCGTTAAAGTCAAGTTACCGCACAAATTAAATGTTAAAGCTCACGGGCAGAATGCCCGTGAGCTTTAAAGATTAACTGCCTACCTTCCGCCGGCGTGACCGCCTCCGCCACCGTGACCGCCGCCGAAGCCACCGCCGTGACCTCCGCGCGGTCCCCCGCCGGACACGATCATAGTTGCGACGCGCTTTCCGGCAAACTTATCGTTCTTGTCCGTAAGCTTGAGCTTGGCGTACCTGTCAAGGGGGTACGACTCGGATTGCAATTTTTTCTTATAGGAGCTGTTAACGTTTACCGCAATAATGATCCCCACAACGGTACCGATCAAAAGAGCGACGAAAGTGATCGAAAGCCACGGAACCCGTGTTGCCTCACCCGAAAGCTCGATGAAGCGCTCGACACCTTCGGCATAATTACCGCGTTTTATCCCGTAAACGACGGGATCGTCAAGGATGTCATCGACCTCGCTGTCGGATATGCGCTTCTCCGCCATACCGTAATAGTACATATCGTAGTACACTTGATTCTCATACGGATAATCATTTATGATCAAAAAGATCATATCATCGTTACGGTCAAGCCCGAGGTCGCGTATAAGGTCATCGCCCCAATACCTTTCCCGGGTGGTAACCACGTAATACGTCAAACCGTACCTCTCCCCGACCGCGGTTGCAGTCGCATCGATCGACGCGATTTCCTCCGCCGTGAAGAGCTCCGCATTATCAATAACGCACGACGAGGAGGCACTGCTGCCAATCACCGTCAAAGACAACAGCACTACCGCCGCAACGATAACCAAAACGGTCCTTCTCAGACGCATAGGATCACCCCCAAAAGGAAGACCAGCAAAGCGGCGGCAAGCCCCGCCGCAACACCGAGAAGGGCAAGCTTGAGCTTGCTCACCGGCAACTCGCCGTATATCTTGCCGGTATTTCCGTTCATTGCAAAGGTATAGGTCTTTCCGTTCTTTTTACGGTAAGTAAGCAACCACACGGGCATAAGGGTATAGTCCCATCTGCTGTGTGTTATCCGGACCTCCGCCTTGCCCTTATCCACCGAGGTATAGCCCTCAACCGTAGTTTGCATAAGGCGCGAGGCATAATCGTTCATTCGTCCCTTCACCTCGGGCGTCACGGTGTCACGGTCGATATCGCGTTTTTTCGCAACAAAGCCAGACAAATACGGCATAGAAAAATCAATGAGTGAATCCGAAGGATACGGAAGCACGCCCTCAAGCATCTGCTTGTCGGCATCCGACAGTGCCGAGGTAACGATGTCCTCGAAATGTATATCACCCTTACGTTCAACCTTGAAATCGGAGGTCTCAACGTACTTTACACTGCCGACGAGCCACGCCCGCACCCGATGCGCGGTCGTATCGTATTTCGCGTTGGCATCGGCATCGGTCACCCAAAACGGATAATAGACACCCCGTATCTTATCCGCGTGCTCATCGGAGAAGAAATCAGACGGACAAAAGCGCTTGCTTTTTGCCCATTTGAGGAATCTTCGCTTCGCCTCCCCGTGATCGAAGGCAAACGGGATCACCTTGTCGGGGCGCTGTTGCCCCGACAGCTTGCCGACAAGAACAACGGGACTGTGGCAAAAGCAGCAAAAATCCGCGGCGGTATTTTCATCAACGGCAATATCGGCACCGCAGTTCGGGCAATGATATTCCGCCATATGCTCGCAAAACTCACCGTTAGACCGAGCCGCCTCTTCCGCTTGCTCCTGCGAGCCGGATGATACGAGGTCGGCTTCGGCAAAATCAGACAGACAAAATTCACAGTGAAAATTCTGTCCCTCGGGGTCAAAGCTCAGAGCCGCCCCGCAATTCGGGCATCTCAAAGCCTCCGTTGAATTGATCATCTACTTTATTTTCCTTCTCAATCGGGCTTTTTTGCTCCGCACTCGGAGCAAAATCTTGCGGCATTTTTCTTTCCGCACGCGGGGCAGAACCACGAATCGTCGGCGGGCTTTGCCTTACCGCATTCGGAGCAGAATTTTCCGCTGTTCTCATTACCGCATGAACAGATCCACTTATCGGCGGCAACGGGCTTCGCCTTTCCGCACTCGGAGCAGAACTTGCCCGAATTGGTCTTACCGCAGGAGCAGGTCCATTCTCCCGACCTTTTTGCGGCAGCCTCGCGCTCGGCCTGAGCACGGTTTGACTCCGACGCGGCGCCCATAAAGCCACCTCCGGCATTCATCCCGACACCCATTCCCATAAACGCCGCGGCACTTCCGTTAGCGTTGCTTCCCGCAGCCTCCATTCCGCGCGCGACCGAGCCCTGCACGTATCCCTCGCGCACCGTGGGATCACCGAGCATAGCGCCCTTGTTGCGCATCTCGATAAGCTTCTTTGACTCGTCGTCGTAGGAAACGCTTGCAACGCCGACCGAAAGGACCTCAAAGCCGCGAAGCGCCTTCCAGCTCTCGTCCAGCTCCTCCGACATATACTTCGACAGCTCGCGCGATTTCGACGTAACGTACGAAATGCGGATGTTATCAGCCGACATCTGGTTGATCGCCGCCTGAAGCGCCTCCAAAAATTCGCTGAGGTATTGTTCGTTTATATCGCCTATATCTACCCTCTCGGCATTGCGCGGAACGGCCTCGGCGTAGAACTTGATAGGATCGGTGATCTTTATCGAATAAGTACCGTGCGCGCGCAGGAAAAGCTCACTGTTGTAAAAGTTATCAAAATAGTTTACGGGGTTGCGCGTGCCGAACTTGATGCCCTTTATCTCCTGAAGATTGATATAAAACACCTGCTGCTTATAGGACGGAACACCGCCGAATTTGACACGCTCGAAGGTATCGAGAATCGACTTCCCGAACTGACCGCAGAAGAGCGACGGTGCCGACGAATTATCGACCTTGTAATATCCCGGCTCCGCCGTAAAGTCAACGATCTTTCCACCGTCCACAAGCATCATAAACTGATTGTCGTACACGTGGATGACCGAGCCGTTGGATATAACGTCCTCCGTCCCCTTTTTGTTTCCGTTTCTTTTATCGTTCTTTCGGACCGCAACGCCCTTTGTAAATACAGTGGTGTCAGACATCTCCCCCGCCTCGATAACCTCTGCCCATTGATCGCCGAGGTTGCCTCCGACGGCATTAAAAAACGCTTTGATTATTCCCATTAAAAATTATCCTCCTCCGCTAAGCGGTTATTTTTTTTGCAAAGGGGGATGCATCGAGGGATAAGCTGAGCTTATCCGCCGTGCATCCCCCGTTATGAGCGTAACCCCACCGAGCCGTGTGACCGCGAATGAGTACCCGGCATGTTGCTGGGCGGTGTCCTATCTCCGGCTTTACTGCTTCCAACGTCCGCATCGGGGGCGAGACAAGTCAATCGCCGACCGCGCGGGAGGCCTGCAAACCACCGCAGAATCTCGTTTCAGACTCCTTTTAAAATTTGTGGGTCCTTTAACACGACCATCACGAACTAAGCAGGAATTATTTCAGTATGTTATTTCTCGTCGGCGTCAAGGTCGATCTCCTCGGCGAAGACCTCGTCAAAATACGCCGCGATATCCTCATACTCGTCATCGTCGTCAACGGTAACGAGCATCTCCTCGCCGTTTTCGACAGTTTTCTTAAGTATCACGTACTCAAGATATTCCGAGCTTTCGTCGGGCTCGGCAGGTACAAGCGCATAATATTCATTACCCTTCTTCTCAACCGATCCGATAAGTGCAAATTCGCTCTCGTTCCCCTCCTCATCGGTAAGGGTGTAGATCTCGCACTCCTCTTCGTTTTCAATTGGCATTTTTTCGTCATTCATATCATTCACATCTCCGTTCGTTTTCTAACTGTTATTGTAACCCATAAACGCGCTCTTGTCAAGTATTTTGACGAAAAACCGTATTTTTCAGGCATCGAAATCAAGGATATCCGACAGCACGGTATTACTGACGTAAAAGCCCGCGTCGGAGAAGGCGCATCTGTCGCCCCCTCTGACGACGAGACCGGCGGCGGTATAGGCATCAAGCTTGCCGTGACAGAGCTCGTCAAGGCTTACTCCGAATCGCGCCTTAAGCTCGGACTCGGATATACCGTCCGAGAGACGCATACCGAGCATCACGAATTCGCAGGCGGCATCGTGCCCGCTTATACGTTCCGAGCCGTCCTCAAATCTGCCGGACATATACGCTTCGAGCGACGGCGGCGCAAAAAAGCGCCGATCGCCGAGAAACGAATGCGCCGCGGCTCCGAAGCCGAGATATTCCTCGCGCCGCCAGTATTTCAGGTTGTGTCTCGACTCCCTTCCCGGAAGCGCAAAGTTGCTGATCTCGTATCTCCGCAAGCCCCGCTCGGCAAGCCGCTCCACCGCGTCGGTATACATAGTATATTCCGTATCCTCGTCCGGTAATGCAAGATCTTTGCGATTTTTATAAAATTCCGTTCCGGGCTCAAGTATCAGACCGTAAGCCGATACGTGACCCGGACCGGTCGAAATGATGTCGTCAAGCGTTGACGAGAAGCTCTCTCGCGTCTGCCCGGGGATCCCGAACATCAGATCGGCAGACAGCGAGTCGAAGCCCGCCGCCTGAGCATCCGAAAACGCCCTGAACGCATCCTCTCGCGAATGAATACGCCCGAGCGCCCTGAGCTCTCGCTCATCGGTTGACTGCACCCCTATCGAAAGGCGGTTGACACCCAGCCGTCGCAGATCGCGGAAATATCCGAGGTCGGCAGTCGCCGGATTACACTCCGACGTGATCTCGGCATCCGGGGCAACGTCAAAGGTACCGTACAGAGCCCCGAAGATCCGCTCAAATTGCCCGACGGTCAGCAGAGTCGGTGTGCCGCCGCCGAAATATACCGTATCGACCGTATAGCCGTGTGCCGTCTCGTGCGCCGCCCCGATCTGACTGCAAAGCACCGATACGTAACCGTCGCGAACAGCGTCACCGACCCCAACGTAAGAGCAGAAATCACAGTATCCGCACTTCTTCAGGCAAAAGGGCACGTGTATGTATATTCCAAGCTTTTTAGCGTCCATCCTTTAACCTCGTTAAGCAGTCTCCCCATCAAGCTTCGTCCAAACGAAGCTCTATCCCGACGACACCGTATTTTGCCTGCTCGTCCGCGGAATAATACTCCTCCATATCGGAAGGATCGGCAAGCTTCACGTTTTCATTACCGTACCCGCACCGCGTCAGGGGCAATGATCGGTACAGCTCCGCAAAATTATCAAATCGGTGCAGACCGACGACCGTCGTGCTTATTTCTTCGCCGGTCCCGACGTTTGAGAAGACTATACCGTCCCCCGGCTTGATTTCCCTGCGCTTTTCATCGTACAGACGAAGCTCAACAGTCTTTTCACCGCTTTTTATCATTTCAAACGGGGCGGGATGAAGCTTCATACGGTGCACCTTTCTTTTCCTGCTCAAAAGCACCGCGCACTCCACATGCCCGGTAAGCGGAAACATATCGACCGGATGAACGTCCCCGATCTCATATCCGAGCGTCTTGAATATCGCGCAGTCCCTTGCCAACGTATCGGGTCCGCAGGATATATACACCACTTTATTTATCCCGGCACGTGAAACGTACTCTATAAGCTCACGCGTCGTTCCCTTCCTAGGCGGATCGAGGATCGCCGCGTCATAGCTCTGTCCCGGCGGAATGATGCTTTCGGTCGCGGAGGCATCGGCACAGTAAAATTCAGCATTCTCAACACCGTTGACCGCGGCATTCAGCCTCGCACACTCCACGGCGGCGGGCACTATCTCGACGCCGGTAACCCGCCTTGCATACCGAGCCATCGACAGTCCGATGGTCCCCGTACCGCAATAGAGGTCAAGAAGGCTTTGATCCCCGTCAAGCTCCGTGAGCTCACGTGCCGTTCGGTAGAGCAATTCCGCGCCGTCGTGATTGACCTGCCAGAACGAATCGGGGGAGATACGGAACCTAAGCCCGCAAAGCTCATCCTCAATATACGGCTCCCCGTACAGGGTAACGTATCGGTCACCCGTCACGACGTTCGTATTTTTCCTGTTTATATTCAGCATAATGCTGACGACGCTTGTAAACCTTTCCCGCACCTCCGCAACCAGCAGATCGGCGCACGGAAAAGTCTCCGAGTTTATCACAAGGCACAGCATAATCTGACCGCTGATCTTCCCCATTCTCAGATAGATATGCCGCAATATGCCCTTTCCGCCCGTCTCATCATATGCCGAAATGCCGTGTCGGTCGGCAAAATCGCAGACGAAATCCACAAGAGACGCAAATATTTCCGGTTCAAGCATACACCGATCGGAGCTGACCACGTTATGCGTCTTGCTTGCAAAGAATCCGGCTTTGATTCCTGCCTTGGTCATCCGAACCGGGTATTGAGCCTTATTCCTGTAGCCGATCCTTTCCCCGGCAGTCGCCACCGGAAGGACGTTCACCGACGGAAGTCCCGCTTTGACAAAGAGGCTCTCCACATACGCGCGCTTCATCTCAAGCTCACATTCACGCGTAACGTTTCGGTACACACATCCGCCGCAAGATTGAGGAGCACCGCATATCGGCTCGGCAAGACGGTACGGTGACGGCGTGATTATACGCTCAAGCCGTGCCACGAGGTAAGACGGTGCGACCTTGATGATACGCGCCTCCACGGTGTCCCCCGTGACCCCGCCCGCAACAAAAACGACGCACCCGTCGCTAAGCCGCCCGACCCCGTACCCGAGGTTATTCAGATCGGTAACGGTCAGGGTCACAATATCGTTTTTCTTCATACGTAAAATTCGGCTGAATCATCAAGCCGCAGACAGACGGCACGACCGCAATCAAGGCACACGTTATTTCCCGAGGTCGTTATGCGATCGCTGTCGGCGTGCCTCGCCTTTGCCGTGATCACGGCATAGCCCTCAACGGTTTCCGACTTTATATCAAAGCCCTCGCCGACGAAGCTCCCGGGCTCTATATCGTACAGATCATCGCCGGGGCGATATCCGTCGATACCCGCCGAAAGCAAAAGATATCGGTCAGTACCGACCTTCGCTTCCTCAAAAAGCGCAAGCTCCTCAAGATATTCGATCACTCCCTCACGCATATCGGCATCCATCGCGCGAAAGGCGTCCAGCACCTCCGCACCGCCGTCGGCTGCCCATCTCTGCATATCGGCAATGAACGCGGGATCGGGTGATCCGCCGCCCGCCAAGAGCCTCGCAAATCCGCCAAGCAGCTTAGCCGCGTCAAGCTCGCTCTTGCCGGCAACCGCATAAACGTTTGCCCGCATACTGAGCTCGGTAAGAAGCGACAGATCCCCTCCGATCACGCCGCCGAGAACGTACACGGTATCGTCGTCGGTAATACCCGCCGCCTTCTCAAGCGTATTAAACGAATCAAGACTGCCGTTAAGTCCCCCGATTACGTATGTCATAACTCTTTTTCTCCTCCAAGATTATTATTTTTTTGCCAAGCTGTCGGCGTACGCGGTAGCCAATGCATCGCAACGCTCGTTGTACTCGTGTCCGTTATGCCCCTTGACCCATTCAAAGGTGACCTCGTGCCTGTCAAGCAATTCAAGCAGCCTCTCCCAGAGATCGGCGTTCAACGCGGGCTTGCCGTCGGCTTTTTTCCATCCCCGTTTACGCCATCCCATTGCCCAGCCGAGGGTTATCGCGTCGCAAAGGTATTTCGAATCGGTGCACAGCGTCACACGGCAGGGCTCACGCAATGCGGAAAGCGCCATAATTGCCGCCGTAAGCTCCATACGGTTATTTGTCGTGGGGTTCTCCCCCCCGGAGAGCTCACGCTCCGTCCCTCGGTATACGAGAACGGCTCCCCAGCCTCCGGCACCCGGATTCCCGCGGCACGCACCGTCGGTATAAATATTCACCTGCTTCATATTCGTCTGCAATCTCCCCGTATCGGCGGGGACTTCCTTTCCCGTAAAAATCACGTTTAACTTATTATATCACAGGAACCCCCGAAGCGCAACCGTTAAATTTGCGCTCCTCTCTTGATTTTTCGTGCAATATGTTGTATAATTGTGGTCGACTGAAAAATTTAAGCGAAAGGCGGTAACACATATGTCCAAGAACCGCATCAATGCAGGAGCAAAGCCGAGTCAAAATACGTCCGCATACATTGACGGCAAGCGCGATAAGCATCACAAGAACTACGATGTACGTTACGTTTGCATAAACGGCAAATACAAAAAGCTGAAGGTCCCGCACGACACGGAAATCGAAGTGCCGGTCGACGCGCCCTCTCTTGCCCTTCTGAAAAAGAAGATCAAAAAAGAACAGACCGACAAAAAGCTTCGGCTCAAGATAGAGAAGGCATCCAAAAAAGCCGAGTTTGAAATCCGCAAAGCCAAGCTCAAGGAGAAGCGCAAGCAGCACAAGTATCACATAGGCGACAGAAAAGAGGGCAGACGGTTACGTACGACGACCGGAATGCTCCGCGCTATGCCGTACGTAATGCCCCAAAGATGTGACGCATTGAATACCTACGCCGACAGCTTTGATATCACCGAAACCGAAAAATTCTGCCGTGAAAAGATAAAGGCGGGGATGAAGAATTTCAGCATACTTCACGTCCTGCTTGCCGCATACGTAAGAGTCGTTTCTCAGCGTCCGGGAATTAACCGCTTCGTCAGCGGGCGGGAGATATATTCGCGTCACTCGATCGACGTTACGATGACGGTCAAGAAAACGATGACCATCGAATCCCCCGATACCTGCATCAAGGTGTTCTTTGAGCCCACCGACACGATCGACGATATCTACGAAAAATTCAACACCGTCGTGGAAAAGAGCATCGGCGAAAGCGAGGACACCGGGTTTGACTCCCTTATGGAGATCCTTAAGAAGATGCCGCGCTTTATGCTCCGCTTCTTCATCTGGGTTCTCAACACCCTTGACTATCACGGAAAAATGCCGCTGTCACTGCTTGACCTCTCGCCCTTCCACGGCTCGATGATCATCACGAGCATGGGCTCGCTCGGCATAAAGCCGATATATCATCACATATACAATTTCGGCAACCTTCCGGTATTCCTGTCGTACGGAATGAAGCGCACGGTGACCGTGCTTGATGCAAACGGCACCCCGTCGCGGCGCAAGTACCTGGATTTCAAGGCAGTCACCGACGAGCGTATATGCGACGGATATTACTACGCCTCTGCCTTCAAGCTTATGAAGAGACTTGTTGAGCACCCCGAGGATCTCGACAATCCGCCGGCACAGGTATTTGAAGATATCCCGTAACTCAATAATAACGCAACAAAAGCTCCCTTCGCACCGAAGGGAGCTTTATTTTTACGTCTTCAGACTTGTTTTACCGCCGCCATTGCACTTTCAACGACATCCGCGGCAACGGCGGCATCAAGCCCCGCCGCCTCAAGCACGGGAACGTCACGGTCACGCACCGCAAAGCTGTCGTCCAACGCCAATATCCGCCATTCCCTGCCCTCAAGATATCCCTTTCGGCGCATCGTGTCGGAAAGCAGCATTCCCATACCGCCGTTGCGGAGCTCCTCCTCATAGAACAGGATCACCCTCGTGCCGTCGGAGATCAGAGAATTCACCCGATCCGCCGCATCCGCATATGGCTTCAGCCTTTCAAGAAGGACAGTACCGCAGGATATGCCGCGCGACGCAAGCATTTCCTCGGCTTTGAGCGCTTCCTCGACTATCCTGCCGTCGGTAACGATCACAGCCTCGGGCGCAACGCTGAAATCGGCCCGTGCCCCTCTCAACGCATAATCACCGTCGGGATAGAAGCGCTTAACGACCGTTTCGCTCTCCTCCGAATGGGGATATCGGATCGCACAAGACGCGCCGCTGTTCAAAGCATCGTCAAGCGCCGCTCGCAAGCTACCGTAGGTCAACGGGGTATAAATGCTCATATTTGGTATTTCCGACAGGAAAGCCACGTCAAATATACCGTGATGCGTCGGACCGTCACTGCCGTTTATACCCGCACGGTCAACGCACAGAATGACCGGCAGGGATTGAAGAGCGATGTCGTGTATTATATTATCGTACCCGCGTTGAAGGAAGGTCGAATATATCGCCGCCACCGGGCGCAGCCCATCCGCCGCAATTCCCGCGGCAAAGGTCAGCGCGTGCTCCTCCGCAATCCCGACGTCAAAGAATCTGTCCGGAAATTTCTCGGCAAAAGCCCCGAGGCCCGTACCGTCCGCCATCGCTGCGGTTATCGCGCAGATGCGTTTATCCTTCTCCGCCATTTGGCAAAGGTAATCCCCGAAAACGTGCGAGAAATCGCTCTCACGCGCTTCCGCACTCTCGGGAGCCACACCGTGATAATGTCCCGGATCAAGCTCCGCGGGGGCAAATCCCTTGCCCTTCTTGGTCTTCACGTGAATTACCGCACCGTGCCCGGTGCTCTTCGCCTCGGCAAGCAACCTTTCGACCGCCGCGCGGTCGTGTCCGTCCACCGGACCGAGGTAATAAAGTCCGAGATCCTCAAAATAATTACTGCCGTACATCAGGTTCTTCAGCGCCTTCTTAACGTCCCGTATCCGTCGGAACAGCCAGCCGCCGATAAGCGGAATGCGCTGAATAAAGGTCCTCGTCGCTTTTTTGGTCCGAAGGTATCGGCTCCCGGCGCGGATCCTCGTCAGATTTTTTGCAAACCGTCCGATATTCTTCGATATGGACATCTCGTTTTCGTTTATGATAATGATCAATCGAAGATCGTCGTCGCAATTATTCAACGCCTCGTGGATCATCCCGCCCGTGAACGCACCGTCGCCCACCACGGCGACCGTATAAGCGTCGGAGCCGTTCAGCCTGTCCGCCTCGGCAAAGCCGAGCGCCGCCGAGACCGAGGTGGAGCTGTGTCCAGCACCGAAGCAATCGTATTCACTCTCTTCTCTTTTTGTGAAGCCGGACAGACCGCCGCCCTGCCGAAGTGTATCGAACCTGTCGCGTCGCCCGGTAACGAGCTTGTGCACGTAACTCTGGTGCCCGACGTCGAATATAACGTGATCCTTCGGCGCGTCCATTACCCGATGTATGGCAAGTGTAAGCTCGACCACACCGAGATTGGAAGCAAGGTGTCCGCCGGTACGGCTCACGTTATCAACAAGGCATTCGCGTATCTCCGCCGCAAGCTGCGTCAGCTCTGCATCGGTCATTCGCTTCAGATCGCCCGGGCATTCGACTTTATCAAGAATTTCGTATTTACTCACGCAAATCTCCTTCGCCCCCGTTTGGGGCACGACAATTATATCACATATTGCGGTATTTGTGAAGTATACGACAAAATTTCACAATTTGCGCCCCCCCCGACTTTGCGGCGAACCCGTAAAATGATCAAAAATTCTATTGACACGGGCAGGAAAATAGTATATAATGATAATTAATACTCAATTAAGGAGATGGTTTTCAAAATGGAAAGTGATGGTCGATGCTGACCACAATAATCGTTTTAGCCGTCGTATTCGTCGTTCTGATCATATTCGGTGCATACTTCGGCGGTGCGGAGACCGCGTTCACCGCGATGAACCTCATCAAGATCAGGGCGCTTGCCGACAACGGGGACAAAAGGGCTCAGACTGCCCTTTATATCTCGGAAAACTTTGACCGCGCACTTACGACGCTCCTGATAGGCAACAACATAACCCATATAGGTGCCGGAGCCGTTGCGACCTCGCTTGTGCTCGCGCTTTGGCGGGAAGGCGTGCTCGGTAACATTTCGGAGGATACGGCATCCTTCCTTTACGGAACGGTCATAGCTACCTTCCTCGTTTTTTTGTTTGCCGAAATGATCCCGAAGAGCCACGCAAACGACCGCAGTGAAACGCTTGCGCTTCGCTATGCAAAATCACTGCGTCTGCTTATGAAGCTCCTGTTCCCGCTCGTCGTGGCATTCACGGCGATAACCAAGCTCGTATCCAAGCTCTTTGCCGCTTCCGATGAGCCGTCGATAACCGAGGACGACCTCTACAACATCATCGACACTGCGGAGGAAGAGGGTGTTATGGACGAAAAGCAAAGCGATATGTTCCGCTCGGCGCTTGAGCTTTCCGACACCGTGGTAGCAGACGTTATGACGGTCAAGGACGATATGGTGACGCTGAACGCCGATATGCCGAACGAACGTATCATCTCGATCATAAAGGGCTCGACGCATTCGCGCCTGCCCGTATGCTCGGACTCGCCCGAGCACGTGATCGGAATACTCAACATACGTGAATTTCTGAAGGCTTATATGGCAGATCACGACGTTGATATCCGCAAAATAATGCACGCGCCGTTTTTTGCCCTGCCGGATGATCGGATAGAGCCCGTATTCGCCCGGATGAGTCAGAACGGACATTACATAGCCGTCGTCGGCACCCCGGAGCAGGCTGTCGGTCTCGCAACCGTGGAGGATTTCCTTGAGGAGATCGTCGGCGAGATCTGGGACGAGGACGATATAGTCGATAAAAACTTTATAAAGCTCGGGGGCAACCGCTTCCTCGTAAGCACCGAGCTGACCGTCGGCGACGTGTTCAGGCGAATGAAGCTTCGCCTGCCCGACCGCACGCTGGCGAAGAAAAAGGTCTACGATTGGGTGCTTGACAGCTTCGGTCAATTTCCCGCCGAGGATGAAAGCTTCCCGTATCACAACCTTGAGATCTCGGTCGAAGAGCTCGAGGACAACGTGATAGACCCCGAAACCAAGCGACTTGACAAGGTCGTATTCCGTTTGATCCCCGACGAGGTTCCCGTCGGCACGGCAAAGGAGGCGACTGTCAAATGATATTCAACGGATTTATCTCTCTCTCTGCCGAAGTTGAAAGCGGCGCGGCATCGGGTGCCAAAATGGCGGTATACGCGCTGATAATCGTGCTGATGGTCATCTGCTCGGCATTCTTCTCCGGATCGGAGATATCCTTCAACGCGTCCAACAAAATCAGACTCAAGAAGAAGATGGACGAGGGCAACAAAGCCGCCAAGCTTGCGTACAAGGTAAACGAGCGCTTTACCGAGGCACTCTCCGCGATCCTGATCGGCAACAACCTTGCAAACATCGCCGCGTCGACAGCGGCAACGCTCATCTTCACCAATCTGCTTGCCGACATCGCATTGGACGAAGGGGTCAAGAGCACCTTGATCACCGTACTGTCCACGGCAATAATGACGATACTGATACTCATTTGCGGCGAGATCACGCCTAAGATAATCGCCAAGCAGCACGCTGATTTCCTTGTCTGCAAGGTCGCGTACCCCGTCAGGATCGTATGGCTGATCCTCTTCCCTATCGTAAAAGCCGTTATGCTGTTTGTCAATCTGCTTCGTAAATTCTGGGGCAAAGACAAGGCAGCCGACGAGCCGACCGTATCCGAGGAGGAGCTCATATCCATCATCGAAACGGTAGAGGAGGAGGGCGTTATTGACGAGGACAAGAGCGCACTGCTCCATTCCACGATCGAATTCCCGGATACGTCGATCGAGGAGATAATGACTCCCCGCATACAGCTCATAGCAATTGATATAAACGACAGCTTTGAGAAAAACGCAAGGATCATAGCCGGGTCGCGATACTCAAGGCTCCCGGTCTACGATGACAGCACCGATAATATCGTGGGAATTCTCTCCCTCAACAGATTTTATCGCGAAGCGGTCTGCCACGACGGTGAATTCGATCTTCGCAGTATTCTTCTGAAGCCAGTCTACCTTCACAAGACCACAAAGCTCCCCGCCGCGCTCAAAACTATGCGAGAAA
Source organism: uncultured Lachnospiraceae bacterium (assembly GCA_964461635.1). Classification (GTDB taxonomy): domain Bacteria; phylum Bacillota; class Clostridia; order Oscillospirales; family CAG-272; genus RGIG3994. The sequence continues at coordinate 28,627 of CAYWVC010000005.1, read as the reverse complement.
AGCGCACGCATATAGCTATCGTAACCGACGAATTCGGCGGAACGATGGGCATCGTCTCGCTTGAGGACATACTTGAAGAGCTCGTCGGTGATATCTGGGATGAGTCTGATGTCATCGTTGAAGAGATCCGCGAGAACCGCGACGGAGTGTTCACCGTCAAGGGGGATATGAACATCTACGACTTCTTCGAGGCGATCGATGTGACTCCAAAGAACTTTGAAAGCGATTGCACGACAGTCGGAGGCTGGGCAACCGAAATGCTCAATGCCGAACCGAAGGTCGGTGACAGCTTTGATTATCAGAATGTATCCGTAAAGATCACAGGGATGAATCAGCTTCGCGTCACCGGGCTTGTGGCAACCGTCACTCCGACCGACACCGACACGGACAATTAAAAAGCAAAAAGCTTCGCCTCGCGCAGGCCCGATAAAAACGGATCGACGCGAGGCGATTTTTATATCGGAATATTTAAGACATCCCGTGATTCAACGATCATAATGCCGCCCTTTTTCACCGCGATAAAAGCACAGTTTCCCTCTATCTCGTTGCTTACCGCATACTGAAGGTTTTTCTTGAGCTTCGCTCCCTTCAAGGGATACTTAACGCCCTGAAGCTCCACACCCTTGACCTCATCGTCGACGGCAATGACCGAAAGATAGCGATATCCCGACCTTGCCAGAATATAGCTGTCGTTTTTCAGATAACGCACGCGGTTTCTGCCGTCAAAGATCACCGCGTGACAGCCGCGAAGCTTCATATCCGTCAATATTCCGAGGTTTGAGAGCGTATGATCCAAGCGCCCGCTGAGACCTCCGACTATCAGGATGTCGTCGGCTCCGCGCTCTATGGCGATCTCAACCGCCGCCTGAGTATCGGTAATATCCTTCTCGGGCTTGAGACGAACGATCTCCACGCCATCGCCTATCTCGCTTTCGCGGCAGGAATCGAGATCGCCGACGTAAACGTCCACGCGATCTCCGAGCCGCACGGCATTCAGATAGCCGGAATCAGCCGCGATCCGGAGGTCGTCGCCCTTCGGATGCTCGGTAATATTATCGGGAAATATCTCCCCGCCCGCATAAATAAAGGCTCTCATTTTCGGTTGCTCCATTCGTGTTTTTCTTTAAGTATACCGTACAGTTCTTTAAAGCTCTCGTGCCGTGACGGCGCGATCTGCCCGTTTTTGAGCTTTTCCAGCACCGCGCAGCCCTCCTCCTTGGTATGAGTACACTTCGTATACCTGCATTTTCCGATACAGTCGGAGAATTCGCGGAAGGTCAACGGCAGATCCTCCTTGCCGAAGAAGTCAAACCGCGTAAAATCAAGCATCGAAAAGCCCGGGGTGTCGGCGACAAAGCCGCCGTCGGTCGGAAAGAGCCTTACGCTCCGCGTCGTATGCTTTCCGCGTTCGGTTTTACGGCTTATCTCCCCTGTCTCAAGTCCGAGCGAGGGGAAGATCCCGTTTATCAGAGTCGATTTCCCGATCCCGGATGCCCCGGCAAACGCCACCGTTCTCCCCTTTACGACCGAGCGCACGAAGGAGTCGACGGCTCCCACACCCTCGTTTTCATAACAGCTCACGGGAAACACACGGTATCCGGCAAGCGAATATACGTGCGCTATTTCGTCGGCACGGGCGCGGTCAAGCTCAATCTTACTTATTATGACCGTGGCATCAATGCCGTTATGCTCACAAATCGCGAGCAGCTTATCAACCGTCGGCAGTGACGGCTCGGGGCACGAGACCGCCATCATAACGAACAGCATATCAAGATTTGCGATAGGCGGACGTATCAGCCCGTTGCGGCGCGGTAATATCGCGTCGATCACGGTCCCCGCAGATTCGTTGCATTTGTCCCCACAGTTTCCGTCATCTCCGAGGCTCACACTGACCCTATCTCCGACGAGCAAGCCCCCCCCGCCGTGCTTGAGCGCCCCACGGGCGCGGCAGGTGACGGTCTCTGCGGGTGCCGCGGATTCTAAAGTCCGATCAAGAGCGACGGTGTAAAGACCGCCTACCCCCTCGATAACGGTACCGATCTTATGCTCCATATCCGCTCCCCACTGCCGTCAAGCTCTCGTATATATCGGGCAAAAAGCTCGGCAAAAGCGCAACGTTGCCCTTCGTTACCAATACGACGATCAAGGTCACGGCAAGAACGATCAGAAAGGCAACTCCGACCCCCATCAGAGCGAAGATCCATCCGCCGATGCCCTCGGCTTCCCGGCTCTCATTCACCTTTTTCCGCTTTCCCATCTCACCGTTATCAATATTATATTCAAAAACGGTATACGGATTTTCCGACAGAGTACGTACCGCGTCAAGCATTTCTGATGCGCTTGAGAAGCGCATAAAAGGCGTTTTTTCGATAGCACGCAATATTATCTGCTCCAATCCGCGGGGAATCGTGGGATCTATACTGCGGGGTCTGAGCGGCGCCGTTTCAATATGCATACGCGATATTGCCGCCGTATCGTTTGCCGAAAACGGAAGTCTGCCGGTCGCCATCTCATACATCATAACGCCAAGCGAATAAATATCCGAGCCCGGTCCGATCTTTCTGCCCGATGCCTGCTCCGGGCTGGTATAATATACCGTCCCGACAGCCATATCCGATCTCTCGCGTTGTTTAACGTCGATCATACGCGCAATTCCGAAGTCGGCAAGCTTAAGGTTCCCGTTCGGCAAAAGCATAATGTTTTGCGGCTTGATATCGCAGTGCACCACGTTACGGGAATGTATATGGATCAAAGCCCGAAGTATCTGATCCGCGTAGCACAGGGTCTCCTCCAAGGTCAGCGTCCCGTGCTCCTCTATCTTCAGCTTCAAGGTGTTTGCCTCCACGTATTCCATCACGAAATACAAAGGCTCGCCCGGCTGAGACACATTCAGGAGCTTAACTATATTGGGATGCGAGAGTCGGCTCATAACGTCTATCTCGTTTTGAAAACGCGCTTCCGCCTCTGCCCGAGCCTCGGGCGTATCACATTTGCTCTCGTCAAGCATTTTCAAGGCAACGGTCTCACGGGTGACGCGGTCAAACGCACCGTAGACCACCGACATTCCGCCGATGCCGATGACGTTTAACAGCTCATATCGCCCGCCGAGCACCTTACCTTCCATTCTATCCGGTCTGTTCATACCTTCACCTACTCCGCAAGAATGACGGTCACGTTATCGTCGCCGCCGGCATCGTTCGCAAGTGCGATAAGTCGCTCCACCGTGCGCTCAATCGAAGTCCCCGGGGTCGTAACTATGCCCTGTATATCCTCGTTCGACAGCATACCGCTGAGTCCGTCGGTGCAAAGCAACAGCTTGTCCCCGCGCTTTCGCTCAATCCTGTACATATCGGGCAGTGGCGTTGCCGACATCCCGACAGCCTTTACTATAACGTTCCGATCCGTGCGCCGCGATGCCTCATCCTCGGTAATTCGACCCATATCGACGAGATATTGAATGTATGAATGATCGCGCGTGATCATTTCACAGCTCTTACGATTTATAAGATATGCCCGGCTGTCACCGATGTTTATCGCGTATTCCACGCGTGGGGAGGTCATCGAAAATATCGCCGTTAGGGTAGTTCCCATTCCGTCAAGTCTGCGGTCGCGCTTGGCAAGTGCAAGCACTGCGGTATTTGCGTTATCCACCGCCTGTCCGAGTATCCGCGTAACGTCCTCCTCCGGGTCCTCCGGCGAGTACTTGCCGTTTACCGTGCTGTCGGCGACCTGCTCCTTCACCGTTGCGGTGAATTCGTCAATTGCGGTCTGTGCCGCTATCTCGCCGCCCGCTTCGCCGCCCATACCGTCGCAAACGACAAGAAGCACGGCGTTTGCCGCGGGACGAAGGCACGCAAAGCGGTCCTCGTTATTCTCTCTTTTCATACCCTTATCGGTGCTTCCGAAAAAAACCATATAAAATGCTCCGTTAAAATTATTGTTCCCCGTTTTGATTGCTCACCGCGCGTCTGAGCTGACCGCAGGAGGCGTTTATATCGGGACCGAGCCTGCGTCTGACCGTCGCGCGGATGCCGCGCTTTTCAAGTATCGCCGCAAAGCGCTTCGTCTCCGCCTCGTTCGGATGCGTAAATCCACGCTCTGCCACGTCGTTAACGGGAATAAGATTCACGTGGATCGGCAGGGACTCACGATTCGGTCGAAGCGACGTATTCAGCAGGGCGGCAAGCCGCTCCGCCGCCGCGTCGGAGGTGTTCTTGCCCGCGATCAGCGTATACTCAAAGGATATGCGCCTTCCCGTTACATCGTAATAATTCCAGCAGGAGGCAAGCAGGCGCTCAATATTATACCGACGGTTGACCGGCATAATCGACGACCTCGTTTCATCGTCCGAGGCGTGAAGCGATATTGACAGAGTGATCGGCAGATCCTCACGCGCCAGCGCGTCGATCCCGTCGGCAAGCCCGCAGGTCGAAAGTGATATATGCCGATAGCCTATACAAATGCCGCGGGGATCGTTAACCGTTTTCAAAAATTTTATCACGTTCGAATAATTGTCGAGCGGCTCTCCGATTCCCATCATTACGACGTTTGATATCCGCTCCCCGAGATCGCGTTCGGCGGCAACGATCTGACCGAGCAGCTCACCGGAGGAGAGATCCCTGACCTTTCCCCCGATAGTAGAGGCGCAAAAGGCACACCCCATACGGCACCCCACCTGAGACGATATACACACGGTCAATCCGTGACGGTACCTCATTACCACGCTCTCAACGCAATTGCCGTCGGCAAGCTCAAAAAGGTACTTTACCGTACCGTCTATGCTTGAAACAAGCTTTCTTTTCACCCGCGGCAAAGCGTAATACGCAACGGCATCAAGCTTTTCGCAGACTTTTTTCCCGACGTTCGTCATCTCCGAGGGAGAGAGCCCGCGATGAAGCTGCGGAAAGATCTGATCCGCGCGGTACCTCGGCTCGCCGATCGACAAAAGCAGCTCTTCAAGTTCGGAATAGCCGAGTGAAAGCAATTCGGCTTTGTTTTCTGATTTATCCATTGAAATATCCGTTTATTTCCTTCTGAATTTCGCTGTGAAAAAGCCGTCGGTGCGGTCGGTATCCGGAAAGAGGGTCGTAAAAGCGCGGTAGCGACGCCCGCAGACGGTAAAGTCCTCGGCAACAAATTCGTCGCCGTGAAGCTTCAGAAAACGCTCAACGTTCCCCTCGTTCTCATCCGGGAGGACCGTGCAGGTCGAATACACAAGGACACCGCCGCGTTTTACGTACTTCGCGCAGTTCTCAAGTATCGTGTACTGTATCTGCGCCAATTCCCCCCGAGAAGAAGGGGATCTGTACCTGATCTCGGGCTTCTTTGCCAAAACGCCGTAGCCCGAGCACGGAACGTCGCAAAGAACGGCATCGGCACGACCCGACAGTTCGGGGATAAAGTGCCGCGCATCGGCTTTCGAGGTCTCCACGATCCCGAGCCCAAGCCTTTTAGCTCCGTTTGCAATCAGACTAAGCTTGCTCTCGTGCAGATCAAAGGAAAGAACTCTGCCGCGATTCTGCATATCAATAGCCACTCCAAAGCTCTTTGAACCCGGAGCGGAGCACGCGTCGACGAAAAGTCCGCCGCAAAAATCCGCACCGCCTACCGCCGCCGTGCAGAGCTGCGAGGCGATCCCTTGGACGAAGAACTCCCCCTCGTCAAATCCGGGGAGATCCGTCACGTTCCCGCCTTCGGAAAGGATACCACAGGGCGAGAGCTCGGAGGCTCGTGCGCCCTCAAGCTTCTTCAGCAAGCTCTCACGGTCCGTCTTGAGCGTGTTCGTGCGTAAGGCGGTGGCAGGCGGCTCCGAAAACGCCGACAGTATCGAATCTGCTCTCTCGTATCCGTAAGCCTCCGTCAGCGCGCCGCAAAGCTCGGCATCGACCGAATGGCGCACCGATAACCCTTCGATCCCCGCGGTCGGAAGCGGAACGCTTTTGCCCGCCCTCAGGTAGCTTCTGAGTACCGCATTGACGAATCCCGCCGATCGGCGCGGGGCAAGTGCAACGCTCTCGTTAACTGCCGCGTGATCGGGGATACGGTCAAAATAGGTAAGCTGAAGCAAGCCCAAACGGAGAATATTACGCGTCATCGGCTCTATTTTTTCGTTCGGAAGCTTCGAAAAAGCACCGATCGTATAATCGAGCGTGAGTTTTCTCGCTATTACCCCGTTTACAAGAGCGGTAACGAGCGCCTTATCCTTTCCGTCAAGCGTGCTCCGCGACAGATAGGTGTCAAGCAATATCTGTGAATATCCCCCGCTCTTCTCCCATCTTGTCAGAATATCGAGCGCCAGGCGCCGTGCGGTCACTTCGTGCGGCACAGGCGTTCTCCCACGGCAATACCCCTGCCGCGTATGAAGTCGGCGGCAGACATCCTTGCTTTACCCTCGGGTATCAGTGAAAGGATATCCACACATCCCTCGCCGCAGGCAACGGTGATCCTGCCCGCATCGGTCGAAATGACGGTTCCGGGCTCGGCGGTACCGGGATCGGAAGTCCCTACCTCGGTACGCACAAGCTTCAGCAATCTGCCGCCAGAGGTAAAGGTCTGTGCAAGCGGTACGGGAGAAAGCCCGCGAACGAGGTCGTGCACCCGCTTTGCCGGGAGCGAAAAGTCGACGAGCCGATCCTCCTTCGTTATCTTCGCGGCGTAACAGGCAAGCGAATCGTCCTGCTTTTCCCTTACGGCACTGCCGTCCCGGATCGCCTTGACGGTCTGAACGAGCAATGCGGCGCCTGCCGTACCGATACGGTCGTGAATAATCTCAAAATCATCGTTCACACCGATTTCGATCCGTTCGCGAGCCAACATATCGCCGGTGTCAAGTCCGACGTCCATATACATTATAGTAACGCCCGTGCTGCTCTCGCCGTCTATTATCGCACGTTGCATCGGTGCCGCCCCGCGATATTTCGGGAGGTACGAGCCGTGAACGTTTATACAGCCGTACTTCGGGTAATTTATAACGTTCTCGGGAAGTATCTTTCCGTACGCCGCGACCGCGATCATATCGGGATCGAGCTCTGCAAGGAGCTCCGCAAACGCCTCGTCTCTGAGAGTCTTCGGCTGATATACCGGTATTCCGAGCTCGGCGGCACGGCATTTTACGGGTGAGGGAGTAAGAACGTATCCCCTGCCCTGCGGCTTATCGGTTTGTGTAACGACCGCCGTAACGTTCTCCCCCGCCTCTATCAGCGCATTAAGGGAGAATACCGCAAAATCCGGGGTCCCCATAAATAATATCTTCATCAGTTTTCCTCTATATCGGTTGCAATATCAATATACAGCTTGCCGTAAAGGTGATCCACCTCGTGACAGATAGCACGTGCAAAAAGCTCCGTCCCGTGATAGACGCGCTTTTTACCGTGACGGTCAAGTGCCTCCACCGTGACGTTCATAGGCCGCTTCACGGTCCCCGAGCGTCCCGGGATCGAAAGACAGCCCTCGGGTCCCTCCTGCTCACCCGAGGTCTCGGTGATCACGGGATTTATCAGCTCGACCAAGCCCGATTCGGGTGTCTCTATAACTACTATCTTGCGCAATACCCCCACCTGCGGCGCGGCAAGTCCGCAACCGTCGGCGGCGCGCATAGTCTCGGTCATATCGTCCAGCAGCTTGAGCGTGCGCGGTGTAATAGTATCAACGTCGCGCGATCTGCCGCGCAATATCTCGTCTCCAAGCTTTCTTATCTTTAGTTTCGCCATATTTTTCTCCGTTCCGCCGCTTGACCGCGGCATTTTTTAGGTCGGCACCGAACGGCACCGCATCACCCGTCACAGATTCGTGGGGTTAAAATCTATCGACAGCACAGGCTTTTTCAATCCCGAGGGGAAATTTTTAAGTATATCCGAGAAAAGCCCGCGGCTTCGGTTATTTAGTCTGCATTTTATCACGAAACGCATACGGAAGCGTCCGTCGACCTTATATACCGGTGCCTCAAACGGACCGAATATCAGAGTCGGAACGTCCCGATACTTCTCCGAGATAAGCTTATTTACGTTATTTTGAAGCTGTCGAACCGTCTCGATCAGCTCGTGCTCGTCGCCGTGCGACACCGTCAGCAAAACTATATCGCAGAATGGCGGAAACGTCAAAAGCTTTCTCAAAGTGATCTCGTGCTCATAAAACGTATCGTAATCCTGCTCACACGCAAGCTTTATCACGTCGTTGTCCGGATTGTTCGTCTGTATCACCGCGTGACCCGGGCGATCGGCTCTGCCGGCGCGCCCTATGACCTGCGTCAAAAGTGAAAACGTGCGCTCGTTCGCCCTGTAATCGTCAAGATAGAGCGACATATCGGCAAGCAAGACTCCGACAAGCGTTACACGCGGGAAATCGTGCCCCTTCGTGACCATTTGCGTGCCGAGCAGAACGTCACCGCACTCGCGGAACTCGGTTAGAAGATGCTCGTACGAAAGCTTTGCGGATGTCGTATCGGCATCCATACGGAGGACGTTCGCCTCCGGCATAAGTACCGAGAGCTCCTGCTCTACCTTTTGTGTGCCGAAGCCGCACCTCGTAAGATGTCCCGCCCCGCAAGACGGACAGACCGACGGCAACGGCATATGCCTGCCGCACCAATGGCAGACAAGCTCGCCCTGCTCATAGCTGCCCCGCACCGTGTGGTAAGTCATTGCCACCGAGCAGGACGGGCACTTTATCGCCTCGCCGCAATCGACGCAGGATATGAACGTATTATATCCGCGACGGTTCAAAAACAGTATCGACTGTTCGCCCGCATTATAGGTCTTCAGCAATTGCTCCGAGAGGACCGTGCCGAGGGGCGAAACGTTTCCGCCGTGCGCTTCGGAACGCATATCGGCGACCGTGACCTTCGGCAACTTGGCTGAGCCGTACCTTGAATTCAGTCTGACAAGTGTGTAAATTCCGTCCTTGGCTTTTTTGAAGCTCTCGACAGACGGGGTCGCCGAGGCAAGCAGCATAAGCGCACAGCTATCGGCGCATCGCTTTCGGGCAATGTCCCGCGCATGATATTTGGGGGACATATCGGATTTATAAGTATGCTCCTGCTCCTCGTCAATAACGATCATACCGAGATCCGACACCGGAGCAAAAACCGCCGAGCGGGTACCGACCACGACATCCGCCAGACCGTTTTTGATGCGAAGGTAAGCCTCCCGGCGTTCGCCGAGCGAAAGCCCCGAATGGATCACGGCGACCCTTGAGCCGTAGCGTCCCTTGAACACCCCGAGCATCTGAGGGGTCAGCGAGATCTCGGGCAGGAGCACGATAACTCCGCGCCCCTTCGCAGTCACGTGGTCGATCATTCCGAGTATGACCGTGGTCTTCCCGCTCCCGGTCACGCCGTAAAGCAAAGCTCCGTGGGGCTTTCCGTCCTCGGTCAAGCCGATCAGGGTATCAAGAGCCGCACTTTGTTCGTCATTGGGAACAAGCGGTCGGGCTTGCGTTACGCAATCGGTATCCGCCGTGCCAAAGTCATCGCGCTCCTCGGCTCGGAGCAACCCGTTTGCCACCATAGTAGCAAGCTGACGTGCCGTCGCGCCCTCCGCCAGCTCAAGAAGCTCCGATTCGCAAAGCTCGCCGTGCTCGGCAAGCGCGTTGATTATCGCGAGTTGCGACGGCAACGAAAGCTTTCGCCTCATCGCCTTCACTCTGCGCCCTGCCAGAAGAGAGGCTGTCTCATCCTCACTCAGGTCAAGCGAATAGAACTTTTTCTGTTTAAATCCGACCGACGAGAGCCCCGACACCGCCGTCACGTATCCCCCCGCCTCAAGCGAACGAAGATATTCAAGCGTTTGACTTCCGTGAGCCGAAACAAGGTTGTCCTCCCTTATGCTTCCGGCATCCTTTATATGCTCAAAAACGATCAGCTCACCATGGGTAAGCTCGCCGCCGTCGGGCGCGGGCAGCTTGCCCGTCAAGGAATATACGACCGTACGCTTCCCGACACCGATCATCGGCGGCGCAACGGTCTTGATCGCCTCGCCGACAGTACACAGCGTCAGCCTTGCCATATAAAAGCAAAGCTCAAGCTGCTCGCGGCTCAGCACCGTCGAAGAATCCCCGACAGACAGAAGCGGCTTCGTGCGCTTTAGGTCAACGTCACCGTGAAGCTCGGCAATAACTCCCGTCTGACGGCGGTTCCCCCCGCCGAAGGGGACAACGACAAACGCCCCCGGCACTGCTGAGTCCCGGAGGTCCTGAGGTATGAAATAATCGTACATCCTGTCCGCCTGATACGGCAGGTCAAGAAGATACACCCCGGCGTAGCGAAGCTCGCCGTTTGCCGCTCCCTCGGTCATCTGTCGCCGTAGGTACAGGGAGTCAACCGTTACTTACGGTTTCCCCGTCATCGGTGGGAACGCTCTCAACTATCACGAAATCCCCCGAATTTATGCGGTCGATAGAGAGTCTGACCGCCTTCTCATCCTTAAGCTCTTTATCTATCATAGCCGCTAAGGGGCGCTCGCCTTCCTTAACGCCGACTGCGCGCTCCGCCTCCGTTCTCTGCTGAACGTATTCATCGGTTATGATTCTTGCGCCCTTGGCAACCGCAAGCGCGAGCTGGTATCTGTTGAGCTCTTCTCCGTCAACGACTTTTCCCTTCGTAAGTTCCTGAATCGTAGGTTTGATCATCATGGCTGTATTCTCCTTATATATGGTAACTTATTATTTTCCGTTTTCAAAGTATCTGATCTCCGCATCGCGATTTCTGCGGCGCGAGCAACGCTCGGCTCTGACGATCGCGAGTATATCGGCGACCGCCTTGTCAGTCTCGCCGGTCGGATTGTATACTATGTAATCGTAAAGATCCAGCATCTGAAGCTCCTTCTCGGTCTGCTTCAAGCGCTTGATTATCTTATCCTCCGTTTCGGTCCCGCGTGTGCGCAGACGCCGCTCTTGCTCGGCAAACGAAGGAGGCAAAAGCATAATGAGCACTGCCTCCGGGCACTGACGCCTGACCTGCTCGGCGCCGTTAACGTCTATCTCAAGAATAATGTTTTTACCGCTCGCAACGACTGCCTCGGCATAACTGCGCGGCGTGCCGTAGCATTCACCGCAGTATTCGTTATTTTCAAGGAAATCGCCCTCGGCAAGGTATTTGTCGAATTCCTCCCGGCTTACGAAGAAATAGTCGGCTCCGTCCACCTCTCCCGGACGGGGCTTGCGCGTGGTGCGCGACACCGAAAATTCAAACTCATCCAATTCACGGATCACGTGATTTACGGTCCCCTTGCCGCTTCCCGCGGGCCCCGAGACCACGAGTATTATCCCCCTTTGAACTTCGTTCATTCCGCACCTCCGTCTGCCTGATCTTCATTCCCGTTCAACCTTCCCATCAACGTTTCGGGCTGAAGGGCGGAAAAGATAACGTGCTCGCTGTCGGTAATTATCACCGATCTCGTCTTTCTTCCGCAGGAGACGTCTACCGTCCTTCCCGCGTCCTTCGCGTCCTGCATCAACCGTTTAATAGGTGCCGATTCCGGGCTGACGATCGCAACCACGCGTTCGGCAGCTACCGAGTTTCCAAAGCCTACGCTTATAAGTCTCATACTTTTTTCTTTCCTTGCCGTTATTCAATATTCTGTATTTGTTCCCTGATCTTTTCAAGCTCGCACTTGATATCGACCACAAGATGCGCGATCTCCGCATTCTGACATTTCGAGCCGATCGTGTTCACCTCACGGTTGATCTCCTGCATAAGGAAATCAAGCTTACGTCCCGCAGGAGCGCCCGATGCAAGTATCGTCTCAAACGCCGTAAAATGAGAGCGCAGGCGAACGAGCTCCTCGTCTATCGCGATCTTGTCTGCGTAAATCGCACATTCGGTCAGTATCCGATTCTCATCGGCGTTTACGCCGAGATCCGCAAGGACCTTGCGCAATCGCTCTTCGATGCGTGCGCGCCCGCCCTCCGTATCTGCGGTCGAAAGCCGCTCGATAGTATCGACCGACGCAGCCACGTAAGCTAATTTTCCCCGAAGGTCGGCTTCGATCCGCTCACCCTCGGCAGTACGCATAGCAATGAACGCAGTCAGCGCTTCCTCAAGCACTGGGCTGACCTCCTTCCAATCCCGATCGACATCGGGCTCGGGCTTCTCACAGGTAATAACGTTCTTATCCGCCGCCACGGACATAACGCTTATATCGTCCGCAAGACCGTATTCATCCCTCAAGCGGCGAAGAACGTCAACGTAAGCTCTCGCATACTGCTCATCAATAGAAAGAATGAAGCCCGCGTCGGATCCGCCGTCAACTGTCACCGACACGTCGACCTTTCCTCGCGAAACGCCCTTGTCCGTAAGATATTGCCTTATCCGATCGTCGCTTAAGCCCAAAGCTCGCGGAAAACGTGCGTCGCAGTCAAGGTATCGGTTATTGACCGATCTGATCTCAACGGTTATCACGCGAGCACCGGTATCGGCAGAGGCTCGCCCGAATGCCGTCATACTTTTCAACATTGCAACATTCCCCTTTATACAATATAACATTATAATTATAAATCCAAATCCCCGGTTTGTCAACACCATTTTGATTTTTGCCCGTTCACAGCAAAAAAAATGATTTTTTCGGAAAAAGTTGAAAATAGCCCTTGCAAATAAGGAAAAAATGTAGTACAATAAACTGTAATATGTATGGGCATATAATTTGCACCGTGCTTCGGCGTGATGCTGTCGCCTCGGTATGACCGGCACGCCGTTTCATTTCAATTTATTCGCCGCTAAGCGGCACGGAGGATTTATGGTAGTAGCAGGAGATTTCAAAAACGGAATTACGTTTGAAATGGATGGCGGAGTCTATCAGGTGATAGAATTCCAGCACGTCAAGCCCGGAAAGGGCGCGGCTTTTGTCCGCACCAAGCTCAAGAACGTCATCAGCGGCGCTGTCGTTGAGAAGACCTTCAGCCCCACGGATAAATTCGAGAATGCCTATATCGACAGAAAAGAGATGCAGTACTCCTACAGGGACGGCGATCTTTATTACTTTATGGATATGGAGACGTTCGAGATGATGCCCCTTAACAGCAACAAGCTTCCCGACAGCTTTAAGTTCGTTAAGGAAGAGATGATGTGCAAGATCATCTCCTACAAGGGCAACGTTTTCGGCGTAGAGCCCCCCACGTTTGTCGAGCTCGCAGTCGAGAAGACCGAGCCCGGATTTGCCGGCAACACCGCTCAGAACACCCTCAAGCCGGCTACGCTTGAGACCGGTGCCGAGATCAAGGTTCCGCTCTTTATTAACGAGGGCGAGGTGCTCAAGATCGACACCCGCACGGGCGAGTACCTCGGCAGGGCTTGATCGACACGGTATTTTATTTAATAAAGGAGATACGGAAATGAAGCTTATCGAAAAGGCAGCTTACATCAAGGGACTTTCCGACGGACTGAATCTTAACAAGGAGACCGCCGAGGGCAAGCTTATCAATGCGCTTATCGACCTCGCATCCGACCTTGCCAATGCGCAGGACAAGATGCAGGAGGACATCGATTATCTGTCCGACTACGTTGACGAGCTTGACGAGGATCTCGGTGCGCTTGAGGAAACCGTCTACGAGGATTGCGATTGCTGTGATTGCGACTGCGACTGTGATTGCGACTGCGACGAGGAAGATGACGGATTTGAGATCACCTGCCCCTCTTGTGGCGAGACCATCGTTTTTGACGGCACGTCCGACCCCGATGACGACCTCGTTTGCCCCAATTGTAAGGAAAAGATACTTTACGATACCGAGAACGAATCCGAGGATAAGGAATAATATTTGCCCATTCGGGGATTTCCGCCGATTTAATCGCGGAAATCCCCTTTCTTTTTGTCAATATCGGCTCTTGACTTTAATTTTAAAAGAGATATAATGAAAGTCTGCCCCAAAAAACAGTTTCAGAGGTGTTCGACGTTATGGACGTTATGTTTATTTTATACGATTGTGCGATCATACTGCTTGCGACCAAGCTGCTCGGTATGCTGAGCCGACGGCTCGGGCTGCCGCAGGTGGTCGGTATGATAATCGCGGGCTTGCTGATAGGGCCGGCTATATTCGGGCAATTGGACCTCGGTAGCTTCAAGGGGCTTATTGCTCCCGCCGCAGATGGCGTTGAGATGACCGTGCTCCACTGCTTCTCTCAAATAGGAGTCGTATTTATCCTTTTCTCAAGCGGTCTTGAAACCAGCTTTTCAGATCTGAAGAAAAGCGGATTCACTTCCTCCGTCGTTGCATTGCTCGGGGTGATCGTCCCCTCGGCTCTCGGAACCGTCGGAACGCTGGTGTTTATGAACGGCTTCGGTGCCGGATTCACCGCCGAAAAGCTGATGAACGCCATCTTCGTCGGCACGATCCTCTCTGCCACGAGCGTCGGCATCACGGTCGAAACGTTGCGCGAACTCGGAAAGCTCAATACAAAGGTAGGAACAACCATACTCAGCGCGGCAATAATCGACGACGTGCTCGGCATAGTAATGCTCAGCATAGTCACCGGGATAAAGAACGGGGGCAACATATTTACAACGTTGCTTAAGGTCGTGGGCTTCTTCGCCTTTACCGTCGGCATCGGCATCCCGCTTCGGCTGCTCTTCAAATGGTTGGTCAAAATATATCCGCACAAACGCAGAACCAGCATTTTCGCACTCGTAATGTGCTTCCTGTACGCTTACGCCGCCGAGACCCTGTTCGGCATCGCGGCGATAACGGGAGCGTATATGGCGGGACTTATGCTCAGCGGACTGCACGACACGTCCTTCGTCGACCGAAAGGTCGTGGTCAGCGGATATATGATCTTCACCCCCATATTCTTCGCTTACATCGGCATCAGCGCGGATTTCTCGGGCTTTGAGCCCTCTATCCTCGCGTTTGCCGCAGTATTCGTACTGCTCGGAATAATCGGCAAAATATTGGGATGCGGAGGTGCCGCTAAGCTGCTCGGCTACAATACGCGGGATTCGTTGGCAACGGGATGCGGTATGATCGCACGCGGCGAGGTAGCGCTTGCAGTATACTCGACCGGGAGCTGTCTTATAGCCGACGAGGGCGGAATAGATCCGCTTATACCCACAATACTTCTGATAATCTGCTCCTCCATTCTCTGCCCGATACTGTTGAAGCTGGCACTTAAAAATTCCGACCACACAAAGGACGGCGACGACAACGCGGTCAAAACGAGGATCAGTGCCGAAGCGCTTGACAACGTTCACAACGAAACCAACAATTAAAATTATGCCGACAGGTGTTGCAATCAGCATCTGTCGGCATATACTTTTATCGATACCGCTTTGGGGAGGATCCAATATGAAGGCTTATATACACAAACACACCTGCCGCCGCACAGCGGAGAAACGGAGTCAGCTATGTGCGTAAAGGATGCAAAGGTACTGATCGGCGTAGGTGCACTCTGCTTCGGTGCGGGGATACTTGCGGCTTACGTGCTCCCCGGATTTGTCATAGCCGTTCTTGAATCGGCAGTCCTGCTGACCGCAGGCATATTGCTGATACGCAAATAAAGGTTCGGAGGTACGATATGAAGGTTATGATCCTCAAGCCGCCCGGGTTTCTGAAGCCGCTCTTCCGACGGTTATTCTGCCGTCAAAGGTCGGCAAAGGACGGACGCTGATCTCGCGCATAAAAAAGGAGGGCTAAGCCCTCTTTTTTTATCCGAGCCCGTCAACGTAATTGCAGGCGGCAAGTGCGGCAACGGCTCCGTCTGCCACGGCGGTCGTGATCTGACGTATCCGCTTTGCGCGGCAGTCCCCCGCGACGAATATCCCATTCGACGCGGTGCGGCAATCCTCGTCCGAGGCATAATAGCCCCGCCCGTCAAGCTCGGCAAGTGCGCCGAACGCCGAATTCTCCGGCACAAGTCCTATAGCAACAAAAACCCCGTCGCACGCAAGCTCATCCTTGACACCCGTATTGAGGTTTGAGATCCTTACTCCGCGCAGCTTCGGATCGGTGACGAAGCCCTCCACGACCGTGTTATAAATCACGGAGACATTGTCGCGCTCGGCAAGTCGTTCGATCAGCGTACGCTCGCCCGTCAGCTCCGAAAGATTCTGGATCACTGTCACCGAAGCACAACCGTCGGAGAGCAGCAGAGCTTCTTGCAGAGCCGAATTTCCGCCTCCGATTACCGCGACCCTTTTACCCCGATAAAAGGCTCCGTCACACACGGCGCAAAAGGATATGCCCGCTCCCACGAGGGCTTCTTCACCCTCCACACCGAGCATACGGTGCTTGACACCGTTAGCAAGTATCACGGAATATGCTTCAAACCGCCCCGATTCGGTAACCACCGTCTTTATCCGACCGCCGTCCTCGACTCCGGTAACCTCGTCAAATTCAAACTCGCCGCCAAGCGCCATAACCTGATCGACCATTTTTTCGGCAAGCTCATTGCCCGAGGCAACGGCTAACGCCGGGTAATTCTCTATTTTCGGGGAAAAGGTCATCTGTCCCCCAAGCGCCGCGCGCTCGATAACGAGCACACTCTTCCCCGCTCTGCGGGCGTAGATCGCCGCGGTGAGTCCCGCCGGACCGCCGCCGACCACTATAATATCGTACATAAGCCAACTGTCCTTTCAACAGGAGCCCCCGCCGCGATTGGCGGGGGCTCCTGATCTTATTTATGCTTTTGCCGCTTTATGCTCATCGGCGTATTTGCGAATATTGGAGGCGTTATTTATTATCTCCGTTTCGCCCGCCTTTATGACAACCAACGTCGGCGCACTTGAAATATTGAACTTTTTAAACTCCTCGCCGGCATCCTCGGCGTAAACCTTGCGATATCCGATCCCCGCCTTTTCAAGGAAGCTTGCCGCCACCTTACAGTTCGGGCAGGTCTTGGTGGCAAAAAGTATCACGTCGTCAGCCTCGCCGCAGGATACGCACCCGCTGTCGCTTGCGTCCTCCGCGCCCGCCTTCTTATGCAGGACGGAATGCTCGATATCGTAGGTCTTTCTCTGCTTGAACTCCTGCGATTTACCGTCATTCCAATTCTGCACGGGACGGTAATACCCGGTTATACGGCTGTACACCTCGGTCTTTGCGCCGCATTTGGGGCAGGTATACGCCTCCCCGCCTATATACCCGTGATCCTTGCAGACCGAATAGGTCGGGGACAGGGTATAATACGGGAGCTTATAATTCTCCGCTATCTTTCTGACAAGAGTAGCCGCGGCGCGCCAATCGGGAAGCTTCTCCCCGAGGAAGGCATGGAACACGGTTCCGGAGGTATAAAGGGTCTGAAGCTCATCCTGAATATCAAGCGCAGTAAAAATATCCTCCGTATACCCGACCGGGAGATGCGAGCTGTTGGTATAATACGGTGCTCCGCCCGCCTCTGCGCCCGTCTTGATATCCGGGAACTGCGCAACGTCGTGCTTTGCAAGTCTGTACGAGGTCGATTCGGCGGGAGTTGCCTCAAGGTTATAAAGGTCGCCGTACTTTTCCTGATAATCGGACAGCCTGTCACGCATATGGTTAAGAACTCTCTTTGAGAATTCCTGCGTTTCGGGTGCCGTCATATCCTTGCCTATCCAGCAAGCGTTAAGCCCCGCCTCGTTCAAGCCCACCAAGCCTATCGTGGAAAAGTGATTGTTGAAGGTGCCGAGGTATCTCTTGGTATAAGGATACAATCCCTCGTTAAGAAGCTTCGTGACCACGTCGCGCTTGACCTTGAGCGAGCGCGCGGAAATGTCCATCAGATGATCGAGGCGGGACATAAACTCCTCCTCGTTCTTCGACAGGTACGCGATGCGCGGCATATTGATCGTAACCACGCCGATCGAACCGGTGCTCTCGCCCGAGCCGAAATATCCGCCCGACTTCTTCCTCAATTCACGGAGGTCAAGTCGCAATCTGCAGCACATCGAACGAACGTCGCTCGGCTCCATATCGGAGTTGATATAATTAGAGAAATAAGGCGTACCGTACTTTGCCGTCATTTCGAAGAGCAGTCTGTTGTTCTCGGTATCCGACCAATCGAAATCGCGGGTTATCGAATACGTGGGAATGGGGTATTGGAATCCCCTGCCGTTGGCATCGCCCTCTATCATTATCTCGATGAACGCCTTGTTCACCATTGCCATTTCCTTCACGCAATCCTTATACTTGAAGGGCTGCTCCTTACCGCCGACGATGCAGTTGAGCTCCGCCAGATCGTTCGGCACGGTCCAATCAAGGGTTATATTGGTAAAGGGAGCCTGCGTTCCCCAACGCGACGGGGTATTCACGCCGTATACGAAGGATTGGATGCACTGCTTGACTTCCTTATAGCTGAGGTTATCTACCTTTACGAACGGTGCAAGATAGGTATCGAACGACGAGAATGCCTGCGCCCCCGCCCATTCGTTTTGCATAATGCCGAGGAAGTTGACCATCTGATTGCAAAGAGTGGACAGATGCGATGCGGGCGAGGACGAGATCTTGCCGGGAATACCGCCGAGACCGTCGGTAATAAGCTGCTTCAACGACCAGCCCGCACAGTAACCGGTCAGCATCGACAGATCGTGAATGTGGATATCGGCATTTCTGTGCGCCGCCGCTATCTCGTCATCATATATCTCCGACAGCCAATAGTTCGCGGTTATCGCCCCCGAATTGCTGAGGATAAGTCCGCCCACCGAGTATGTAACGGTTGAATTCTCCTTAACACGCCAATCAAGCGCACTGAGGTATTTGTTCACGACGTCGGTATAGTCAAGATAGGTGGACTTCATATTACGCAGCTTCTCGCGGTTGCGGCGGTAAAGTATGTACGCCTTCGCCACGTCACCGTATCCCGATTGGATCAACACAGACTCCACACTGTCCTGAATATCCTCGACAGCCACAAAGCCGTCTTTTATCTTAGGCTCAAAATCCGACGTGACCTTGAGTGCCAGAAAATCTATCACCCCGGGAACGTAATTTTTCCCCTGAGCCTCAAATGCCTTCGTAATAGCCGCACCTATTTTTTCAATTTCAAAATCAACGACCTTGCCGTCGCGTTTCACTACCTGATACATCTATATCCTCCCAAAGCATAAATAAATCGAGCGATTGTGACAATAATTGTACCATCCGCAAACGCCAAAGTCAATATCGGAATATTACACAATATATTGATGTTGTTTTTGTCGTTTTTACTACATATAGCGGTTCAGGCTCCGCGAAGGGCAACGCTCGGAACGTGTTTTTTCACGGCTTCAAGAAGCTCGCGGTACTCCTCCTCCGTATAGCCGTGCAAGCCGTCGGCAAGGTTGCCGCCCTTATCCGAAAACGCCTGAAGGTAGTATTCCGGAACGTTTCCGAGCCACCTTCCGAGTCTTTCAAGCTCCGCCCTGCCGTGCAGCTCACGAACGACGGTCGTGCGGAATTCAAAGCTCACGCATCCGCGTTTCAGGAGCTCCACGCTCTCTTCGATCGGTGCCGTGTCGAAGCCGTCGATGCCGACCGTCTCGCCGTATCGCTCAAGGCAATTCTTCACGTCCATCGCAACACGGTCGACAAGTCCACACTCAATAAGCGACCTCAGCCGATCGGGAAAGCTGCCGTTCGTATCGAGCTTTACGAGAAAGCCGAGCTTCTTGACGCGCCCGGCAAATTCGCCGATGCTCGGGTCGAGCAAGGGCTCCCCGCCGGTAATGCATATTCCGTCGATCACGCCGCGGCGCTTTTCAAGGTGCGCAAGCACCTCGTCCGTCCCGTACGTGCCATATTCATTCGGAGCAAGCACGAGCCCGGCGTTGTGGCAGAACGGGCACCTGAAATTACACCCGCCCGTAAACACCGTGCAAGCCGTGTGCCCGGGATAGTCAAGGAGCGTCAGCTTTTGAAATCCGTGTATTGTCATTAAAGGATATCCCCCTTACGTTCAAGCATAAGACTATTATAAAAAATTGAGCGCCCGTTGTCAACTTGATATTGACGGATCGGGCAAAAAAGTTTATAATATACAATTGAAGTAGTATTTCCAAAGGAAGGAGAACGGTTATGGAAGACGAACGCAGCCCCGGCGAGGAAAAAGCGAAAAAGACGGAACGCAAGCACAGCGTCCGCACCTACGTCAGATGGGCGATGATATACGCGGTGATCCTGCTTTTAGTTTTGCTCGCGATAAACTACGATGCCTTTTCACGGACGGCGGGGAGGATATTTGGCGTCCTTATGCCGTTGCTCTACGGCTTGCTGATAGCTTACCTCTGCAATCCCCTTTTCACGCTTTTCCTTGAGAAAATATTCGTGAAGATCTCTTCAATAAGCTGGCGAAAGACCCTGTCGCTCATATGCACCTACGTTCTGGTCATTCTGTTGCTTTGTGCCATCCTTCTGATAGTCATACAGCAAACCATAATAAGTGTGCAGGAATTCGTAAATAACCTTCCGAGCTATATTTCCCAGACCGAGAAGGCGATAGTGGATTTCATAAACGATCTTCCCTTCCTCAAATCCGAATCGGAGCTTGAGGGCTATGGCTCGACGTTCCGCGGATCGGACACTACGGCAGATACGGGGACGGAAACCGACCCCGCAGACGGCGTAACGGGGAGCGAAGACGCCGAAACGAACGCCCCCGACAGCGGCAATGACGATCGCCCGCCCCTCGTTACCGACGAGAACGGCGACAGCATCTACGACGACACCGTCAGTATATTTGATTTTTCACTGACCAAGGAGGGCATTATAAAGCTGGTCCGCGAATTCTTCAGCGATTCGGCGGCATTGCTGAAAACGGTGGGGGACACGGTAATCTCCTCCGGCACGGCTGCTGTCACCACGGTCGTCAATATTCTGCTCGGCTTTATCCTCTCGGTATACATTCTCGCCGACAAGGATAAGCTTATGGCACGGTGCAAAAAGCTGACGGTCGCCATGCTCGGCGACAAGAAGAGCAAGCGCGTCTTCGCCGTTGCAAATTACTCAAATGACACGATCGGAAGGTTCATCAAGGGTAAGCTGGTCGAGTCACTCCTGTTCGGCACGATGTCGTATCTGCTTTTCCTCATATTCAAGATCCCGAACTCTCTGATGATCGCGGTCCTTGTCGCAATTATGAACCTCGTTCCCATCTTCGGTCCCTTCCTTGGGGCTATCCCCGCCGGATTTCTCGTATTGCTGAGCGGGGACCTTCGCGCAACGTTGACCTTCGTCATAATAATCGTAATACTGACGCAGATCAACGGGAACTACATCTCACCGCATATCACGGGCAACAGCACCGGGCTGACCGCATTCGGATCCATCGCCGCCCTGCTCCTTATGAGCGGATACTTCGGGGTGATCGGAATGTTCGTGGGAATACCGATCTGTGCCGTTGTGATAAAGCTTGTCGGCGGCGAGATGAACCGCAAGCTTGAGGCGGCGGGGCTGTCGCAGGACCTTGACGATTACTACTCGCCCGAGGCTCTTGAGCGACTCCGGGAATACCGCAAGCAGAACCGCAACCGCCATCCCCATAATATTGTCGGAATAACGGTAGATGGGGTAAAGGCGCTTTGGCACAAGCTATTCTCAAAGAAAAAATAAAAAATCTTCCCGGATTTCATCGGGAAAGCAGGAGATGTTATAAATGAACGATTCCAACGAGATCAGGAAGGGCGGTATATCGGTCGAAACCAACCATATATTCCCCATTATTAAAAAGTGGCTCTACTCCGAGAAGGATATCTTTCTTCGCGAGATAGTATCAAACGCGTCGGACGCCATAACCAAGCACAAGAGGCTCGTTTCCTTAGGTGACGCGCCCGAGATCGCGGCACCGTACAGAATAGACGTACGGGTAGATCACGACGCGGGAACGCTTACGGTGTCGGACAACGGCATCGGTATGACGGTCGAGGAGCTTGAAAAATACATCTGCAACATAGCTCTTTCGGGTGCGCTTGATTTTATTCAGAAGTACGAGGGCGAAAGCAACGCCTCGGGCTCAGGGATAATCGGGCACTTCGGACTCGGCTTCTATTCGGCGTTTATGGTCAGTGACCGCGTCGACGTAGTAACGCGGTCCTTCACCGGAGCACCTGCCGTTAAATGGAGCTGCAACGAAGCCGGGGAATACGAGATCACTGCCGGTGAGCGCGAATCAACAGGCACCGACGTTATATTGCATATCAACGAATCGGAGCACGAGTACCTTGACACCGATAAAATCCGTTCCATACTGCAAAAGTACTGCTCGTTTATGCCGACCGAGATATATCTCAACGCCGCAGATGACGACAGCGAGGCAAGCGACGACAGTGAGGCTAAAAAATCCGTCCCGGTCAACGATACCGAGCCGCTGTGGCAGAAGAGCCCGTCCGAATGCACCCCCGAGGATTACAGGAACTTCTATCACAAGGTCTTTGCGGATCTGCGCGATCCCCTCTTCTGGATCCACCTGAACGTGGACTACCCCCTGAACTTCAAGGGAATACTCTACTTCCCCCGTATCGGAAACGAATACGAGTCGGTCGAGGGGCAGGTAAAGCTCTACTACAACCAAGTCTTCGTATCCGACAATATTAAAGAGATCCTGCCCGACTATCTGCTTATGCTGAAGGGCGTGCTTGATTGCCCCGAGCTCCCGCTCAACGTTTCGCGCAGTTACCTTCAGACCAACACATACGTATCCAAGCTCTCCGCACATATAGTCAAAAAGGTCGCGGATAAGCTCAATTCGATGATGACGAACGACCGCGTCGAATACGAAAAGGTTTGGGAGGACATACGGCTGTTCATCGAATATGCCTGTCTGCGCGACAGCAAATTCTACGACAAGGTCAAGGATGCCCTGCTGCTCCACACGACCGACGGCACCTATATGACCGCATCGGAATACCTTGATGCGGCGCAGGACAAGAATAAAGGCAAGATCTACTACACCACAGACAGATCCCTGCAATCTCATTACGTCTCAATGCTGAACGGCGAGGGCATAAAGGTCGTTCTTATGGAGCACGTCATAGATTCGCAATTCGCCGCTATGTGCGAGGAGCGCTCCGAGGGAGACGTCAAATACCTGCGGGTGGATGCCGACCTTGCGGAAGCGCTTAAGGGCGAAGGCGAGGCGGCGGAGGACGAAAAGCTTCGCGACCTCTTCGTTCGCGCAAGCGGCAAATCGGATCTCAAGGTAAGCTTTGAGTCCCTCAAGGATGCGACCGTGCCCGCCGTGCTGACGGTGCCCGAGGAAGCGCGCAGGATGGACGAGATGATGCGGCTCTATCGCATCAAGCTTGAGGGCGAGGACGGTGCTCCCTCATATCCCTCGGATATGAGCCTTATAGTAAACACAGGCTCGCCTCTGACCGAAAAGCTCTCTGCCCTCTGCGACACGGACGGGGAGAAAGCTCTGCAAATAGCCTCCTATATTTTCAAGCTCTCCTTACTGTCGCAGAAAAAGCTGTCGCCCGAAGAAATGAACGGCTTTATGCACGACAGCTTTGAGCTTCTTAACAGCATCTGATATGCGAGAGGTTCCTTGCGGTGACCGTGATATCGACGCCGTGCTTGGCGCGCTTGCCGAGCTCGACGCACGGGAGGATCGCATAAAAAAGCAAAGGATAGCCGAAATACGCGAGCTTGCCATCACGCTAAAGCGGAAAGACGTCGGCATCGCCGACCTCCCTCGCATTATATCGACAGTTGACCGCGTAAACGGCGCTCCCGAGCTTCGTGCGCTTGAGCACGTAATACTTTACCGTGAATTTCTCGGCGATCGCTTAAGCGAAGATGAAAAGCGCAAGGCACTCTTTCCCTCTCCGCTTGACACCCAACCCGACGGATCCGGCGAAAAAAAGCTGATGTACGTCCCCGGTGAATATTCAAGCCGTGCGCTCAAGCATTTCTCGGGGAACGTCCGCGGCTTAATAGCCGAGAGCGCTCAAAGCTACGGGGCGATATGCGAGGACATATATTCGGAGGGCTGTGATTACGGTATCTTACCTATCCGAAGCTCGGCGGGGGGACGCTTATCGGGCTTTTATTCACTGATAGACCGCTACGAGCTGAGGATCGCCTCGGCGTGCCGCATACAGGGGGAAGACGGCGGCAGCACGACCTTTGCGCTCGTGGGAAAAAGCCTCGTTTACCCGGATCGCGCCTTCGGAGAACCGTCAAGGCTCGAATTCTTCGTTTCCTTGGACAGTGACCGAAGTCTGCGCGAGATACTTTCCGCCGCCGCATACTGCGGATTGGAGCTGCTCGGCATAGACACATTCGAATTCTCGTCGTTGAACGATCGGCTGACCTTTTGTCCGATCTTCTCGCTTGACGGAGCGGATACCGAGACGTTTCTGCTCTATATGGCGGCCGATTTCCCTCAATATATCCCAATAGGAATATACAAAACGTTAGAATAAAAATCGAAAGGAACTATAATAATGAAAGACAGCATCACATATAATACCTTTGGCACTTGCTCAAGAAGGCTCGATATAGAGGTAGAGGACGGCATCGTGACCGACGTAAAATTTTACGGCGGATGCTCCGGTAATACTCAGGGCATATCGGGGCTTGTACGCGGAATGAAGATCGACGACGTTATCGCCCGCTTGGAGGGTATACGTTGCGGCGCGAAGGGTACCTCCTGCCCCGATCAGCTTGCGCGAGCGCTCAAAGAATATAAAGAGAGAAAAAAGGAGCAGATCTGACCTTGACTTATCTTGATCACTACCGAGCTTGGCTGAACTCGGATCGCCTCACAGGGGCGGAAAAAGCGGAGCTCGTCGCACTATCCGACGATGACGGCGAGATACGCGAGCGGTTTTCAACCGGACTGACCTTCGGCACCGGTGGCTTGCGCGGAATTATGAAGACAGGACGGAACGCGATGAACGTTCACACCGTCGCACAGGCAACCCAAGGACTTGCACGGTACGTAATAAAGTCGGGCAAGTGCACCCGCGGCGTGGTGATCGGCAGGGACAGCCGAATAAACTCCGAACTGTTTGCGAAAACTGCCGCAAGAGTGCTGGCGGCAAACGGAATAAAGGTGTATATGTTCCGCGACGTACAGCCTACACCGGAGCTCTCGTTTGCTCTGCGCCGACTCGGGTGTGCCGCGGGAATCAATATAACCGCCTCCCACAATCCCAAGGAATACAACGGCTATAAAGCATACGGCGAGGACGGGGCACAGTTTTCGCTTGCCGATGCCGATGCGGTTAAGTCGGAAATCGACGGAACCGACATCTTCAATGACGTTCTTTACACCGATTTTGACGATGCCGCCGAAAGCGGTATGATCACCTTCCTTGACGAAGCTATGGACCGCGCGTACCTTGATGCGGTCAAGGCGGAAGCCATCGATCCCACCGTCATAGCAAGGTGCGCCGACGGGCTTAAGATCGTTTATTCCCCGCTGCACGGTGCCGGATACCGCTTGGTGCCCGAGCTTTTGCACGGTGTCGGACTCAAGCACCTCTACGTCGTACCCGAGCAGGCAACGCCCGACGGGAACTTCCCCACGGTAAAGAAGCCCAATCCGGAATATATCGAAACGCTTAAGCTCGGTATTGAGCTTGCCGATCGCGTCGGCAGTGACCTGATGCTTGCCAACGACCCCGACGCCGACCGTATGGGTGCCGTTGCAAGAGCCAAGGACGGTCACTTCATACCGATCACGGGCAACCAGATGGGGGCGTTATTGCTCGACTATATCCTTACCGCCTATGATGAGACCGGAACAATGCCTGCGTCCCCCTACGCGGTCAAGACCATCGTGTCCACCGAGCTCGTCACCCGAATATGCCGTGCTCACGGAATAAAGCTTTACAACGTATTGACCGGCTTTAAATTCATCGCCGAGGTCATAAAGAATCACGAGCGCGAGGGCAACGGCACCTTCGTTTTCGGCTTTGAGGAAAGCTACGGATATATGAAGGGTACGTACTCCCGCGACAAGGACGGTGTGGTCGCCGCTATGCTCGTGTGCGAAATGACGGCTTATTACAAGCTCAAGGGGATGACCCTTATCGACGCGCTTGAAGCACTCTGGCAAAAGACGGGATATTCGCTTGAGGTCACCGACGACCTTTATATCGCAGGTGTTGACGGCGCGGCAAAGATCGGTGCCATTATGAACGCATTGCGCACCTCCCCGCCGAGCTCGGTCGGAGGAATCAAGGTCGAATCCGTCGGCGATTATCTGTCGGGGGACTTCACCGATCCCGAAACGGGCAAGAAAACGCCGACCGGACTGCCGTCCTCAAACGTTATGTATTTCCGCCTCGTAAACGGTGACGTGATCGTCGCAAGACCGTCGGGCACCGAGCCGAAAATTAAATTTTACTACCTTATCTCATCCTCGGATAAGGATCACGCCCCCGCATTGCTCGCCGCATACCGGGCAACGGTCGCAGAGTACCGAGAGCGAGCGTGACTCAGAAAAGCCCGAAAAAAGCACTACCGCGCAAAAGATCAACCGATCTCCGCACGGTAGTGCTTTATAATATCTGTCAGGAATCAAGCCTCGTACCGACGACGGCAGGAACAGCCCTGCCCGCGGTGAGCTCCGAAATCTTTTCAATCACGTCAGTCGCGAGCTCCGCTTTGACGGCAAAGCGTACGGTCACCGCATCGGCAAAAACCGTATCGTCAATATGTGCCCCAAACTTCGGCAGCTCGTTTCGTATCCTCTGATAATCGGCATATCCCGCCGTGACCGACAACTCGGAAAAGCTGACGTAGGTTACTATCCCCGCCGCCTCGACCGCGAGCACCGCCGCGTGCGAATATGCGCGCACCAACCCGCCCGCACCGAGCAGAATGCCTCCGAAATAGCGAGTAACGACGACGCAGGTGTCGTCCACCCCGGATTTTCTGATCGCCTCCAGCGTCGGCAAGCCCGCCGTACCCGTGGGCTCTCCGTCATCGGAATAACGGGCAAGCACTCCGTTATTCATATGATATGCCCACACGTTGTGCGTGGCGTCCCGATACTCCGATTGCTTCTCCTTGATGAACGCCATCGCCTCATCCGCGCTCTCGGCGTGGCAGGCGTGCCCGATAAAGATCGATCGCTTTTCTTCGAACTCCGCCGACGCAGCCGAGCCCACGGTCGTATATACCGCGCTCATTCGTCGCCTCCGACAAGGTATTTGCGGAGCATACCGCGCACCTTAGCGTCCACCGTGGCATTCACGGTGATATTCTCCGCGCCGTACGAAACGTCGTTAACGGTCGCCATACCGTAAAGGGTATTAAGCACCCCCGCATCGGCATTGGGAATGACAAAGGTCTCCGCCGTCTTTCCGGACAGTACAAGGCACTCTAATTTCTCCAAAAAAACGTCGATCCCCTGCCCCGTCTTGGCGGAAATATAGCATATATTATCGGGGCGCTCTATTCCGAACGGCAAAACTCCGGCATTTCCCGCGTCACACTTGTTAAAAACGTACAGCGTAGGCTTACCCGCGGCACCAAGCTCGGCAAGCGTCCGCTCGGTCACCTCAAGCTGTGCGGGATACTCGGGGCACGAAACGTCGCAAATTATGATGAGGATATCGGCATATACCGCCTCGTCAAGCGTCGATCTGAACGCTTTTACAAGCTGATGCGGAAGATTTCTGATAAAGCCGACGGTGTCGGTAAGAAGCACCGTTTCTCCGCACGGGAGCTCAAATTTTCTCGTCGTAGGATCCAAGGTCGCGAACAGCTTATCCTCCGCAAGGATCCCCGCATCGGTCAAGCGGTTAAGCAGGGTAGATTTGCCGGCATTCGTATATCCCACGATAGCGACCTTAGGTATGCCGCTCCGGTCGCGAGATACACGCATAGTACGGCGATTTTTTTCAAGCTCGGCGAGCTCGGCTTCAAGCGCCCGAACGCGACGCTGAACGTGCCTGCGATCGTGCTCAAGCTGAGATTCACCGGGGCCCCTCGTTCCGATTCCTCCGCCGAGACGTGACATCTCGGTACCGTGACCGGTGAGCCTTGGTGCGGTGTATTTAAGCTGAGCAAGCTCCACCTGAAGCTTTCCCTCTCCCGTTCCGGCGTGAAGAGCGAATATATCGAGGATCAGCATAGTTCGGTCTATGACCCGAACGTTGCCGAGAATATCCTCCAAATTTCTTATCTGAGATGGAGTAAGCTCGCTGTCAAAGACCGCAAGCTCAATATCGTTTTCGCGACAGAGCCAATAGAGCTCCCCCGCCTTACCCTCGCCTATCAACGTTGCGGGGTTTGGGGACTTGAGCTGTTGAGTCATACGGACCGCAACCGTTCCGCCCGCAGTGTCCAAAAGCCGCGTGAGCTCGTCAAGCGAAGTGTTGACCTCCTCCTCGGTAGCTCCTCCCGTAATAACGCCGACAATCGCGGCGCGGCTGTATTCAACCGTTTTTCCGTCCATAATTATCTCCGATCGGATCGTAAAAATAAGAAGGCGGGCAGATACGTTAAGTGCTCTGCCCGCATACGATAAGGATTATTTGTTGTTGCTTGCGTCAAGTCTTCTCTTGAACTTGTCAACGCGCCCGCCGGTATCAACAAGCTTCTGCTTGCCGGTGTAGAACGGATGACATTTCGAGCAGATTTCAACCTTGATGTCGCCACCCTTGGTTGATCTGGTCTCGGACTTCTCCCCGCAGGCACAAGTAATCGTGCACTTTTCGTACTTGGGATGGATTCCTTCCTTCATTGCTTTCACCTCCGTTAACGGTCCCCTCGCTCGCATATGCGGCTGTTTAACCGTAAT
>CAYWVC010000004.1:0-45973 GCA_964461635.1 uncultured Lachnospiraceae bacterium | reverse complement strand
GTTTTTCGGGGCAATATCTTTTTTATCGCCCTTTGATGGCGGAGAAGGAGGGATTCGAACCCTCGAACCGTTTTACCGGTTACACGATTTCCAAATGCGAGCATCGACGGTAATTCCTCCACGCCCCGCAGGGCGTATTCAGCCAGTCCTGTCCTTGAAAGCCGTGCAACGATGAGCCGTGAGATGGGCAGCAAGGCAAAATAAAGCCCCGTGCGGCGCGTTGAGTGGTGCCCCATATCCAGACCCGCCCGAAGGGCACAAAATCGATTGTAGGCGATTTAAGACCCACTTTTGCCAGCTTTTAGATGCTCGTATATTTCATCTTGCGTTTGAATTTTATAACCTTGCGCTTTAAGTTGCCTGACTTCATCAAGAGTATAGGTGAATAATCCGAATCTTTTCGGGACTTCATACAGAGGCTTTTTTTCTTCTATTGCGCCGATAAACCAATCAGCCGATACATTATAAAAAGTTGCTAACTCTCTGAGTGTTCTGGGACTTACTTTATAACCGTGCTGTTCGTATCTCCAATAAACTCTTTGACTGATGCCGAGAACGTTTGCAAGATCAGTCTGACTCAAACCGTTTTCAAGTCTTATATCTTTTATTTTCTCGTTAATCGGATTTGATGATTCATCAGGATCCATCATAGGCAGTGTAAAGAAGGCTTCTTTTAAGCCCTTCTTTTTTTCAACTTCTTTAAACCATTCTCGTTGCTCTGGCGTGAGTTCTTCCCAATTGTGATGGCGCGAAATTTTTTCTTCCATTACGACCTCCAAAATTCAAATAAGTATTGACATATGACGCTTTTGTCATTATAATGGTGGCAACGACATTACCGTCGTAATTATATTTACTGTTGTTGATCTTGTCAACAGGAAAGGAGAAAAAAGGGTGAGTGGCTATGCGTCAAGATTCCTGTTCTTTTTATCGGTATGATGAAACGGTTCGAAAGTATATAAAAGTCAATACTTGCGAATGTATTTGTAAATATCTTAGCGACATTTACTATTGTGAGCTTTGTCTTTTCGCTCGGGATCCTTGCAGAAATTATCGCGTTATTCAGTTGGTTCTCGATCTTCAAGCAGAATTGCGCGCTTTCTTAAAGTCGGAAGCTCTCTCAGCTTATAACGATGTTATTCGTTATGATAACCGCTATAAGCAGTTAACCGCGAAGAAGCTTCGCGAGCTGCGAAATGAGCACGTGTAAAGATGTACTTTTGCGTGCGTCTCGCCGGGGAAGGGGGAGACCGAGGGGGATGGCTTGCCATCCCCCCGCATCCCCTCGGCGAGATCGCTATTATATTATATAATAATAACAGATAAATACTTGACTATAGCATCATAAATCGGGAAACCCACATTTTCACCCGTTCATTTTTGAAAATATGATAAAATATTCTAACAGAATTATCAACGACGTTGGAGTTCTGAAACGCTATTCGGAAAAATGCTATAAGCTCACTCACATATATAAAAAGCTAAATTCCGAAGCACTTCAAAACCGCAAATACACCAAGAAGGGAACAGCTGGAAACGATCGCAAGCTTATTGATAATATGCGTCGAACAAAAGAACGTATATTTTCTCTTGCTGTATGTAATCCGTGGGATTGGTTCGTCACTCTTACTCTTTCACCGGAGAAATACGATCGGCGTGATCTTGAAAAATTTCGGAAGGACCTTTCACAGATGATCCGTGATTTCCGGAAGAAAAGCGGAAATAAGGTAAAATATCTTCTTATACCCGAAAGGCATAAAGATGGCTGTTGGCATATGCACGGGTTTTTATCGGGGCTTCCGGAAAGCGAGCTTTATTCTTTCAGCCTTACTGACAACCTACCGATTCGCATACTTGCACGGATTAGATCCGGCACTCCGGTTTATACTTGGCGAGCTTATGCCGACAAATTCGGTTATACTTCGATAGAACGAATCAAAAACTCCGAAGCCGTTAGCCGTTACATAATGAAGTATGTCACAAAAGAGTCGATGTCAACGATTACCGAGCTTAACGCTCACGCATATTATGCGTCAAAAGGGCTTGCAGGAGCTGAAACAATAGTTCAAGATATGATGTTACGTATGATTGATTCGCCCGACTTTTTCAATGAGTATGTAGCTGTGAAGTGGTTTGATAATCAAAGTGAGCCCGAAGCTTATTTTTCGGAGGCAACGGAATGACGGTCAACGAGCTTTATCTTGATTTTCAGCGAAACTATATGAATGTTCAGCTCCGCGAGTCTACCATTCGCGGATACCGTGTGAATATGGAAAAACACGCTTTGCCGCTGATTGGTGGAATTGACGTTGAATCGCTTACCGTTAGGGATCTTGACAGACTTTCGACGGATCTTCTGTGTCGGTTGTCCGCAAAAAGTGTTGTGTATGTTCACGCGAGCGTTCGAAAAATGCTTAACTACGGCATCAAGCGCGGATATGTTTCATCAACGCCTTACGCGCTTTTTGATATGCCGAGGACTCAAAGGTTCAGATATACTGTGCTCGACAGAGAGCAGAAAAAGCATTTGCTTGCCGTCTGTACTGGTTCACCTATAGAAGCGCCGATTTTGCTGTCGCTTTGTTACGGGCTTCGACGTGGTGAATGCCTTGGAATTATACCGGAAAGAGATATATCTATCAGTCGCGGAGTGCTTCACATTCAGCGGACACGTTCTGTAGAACACGGCAGAGAAGTTGTAACACCTTGTAAAACCGAGAAGAGCAACCGCGAGATACTTCTTGATCCTGATATTATGAAACGGATCTTTCAAATTCGAAAGAATACAGGCGGTGAGTATCTTTGCAACCTTTCCCCGGCGAGCCTCGGAAAGCAGTTTCGGAAGCTACTTCAGAGCGCGGGATTGCCTCCGATAAGATTTCACGATCTGCGTCATTCGTATGCGACATATATGCTTGAATACGGAGTTAATCCGAAGATTGTTTCAAGCGTTCTCGGTCATTCGTCAGTAAGTGTCACGCTTGATATTTACAGTCACGCTGATGTGCGTATGCAATCGGTTTGCCTTCAGGCATTCCGCGAATTATAGAAAAGAGCAGGTTTGCGCCTGCTTTTTTCATTGGCGGAGAAGGAGGGATTCGAACCCTCGAACCGTTTTACCGGTTACACGATTTCCAATCGTGCGCCCTCGACCAAGCTAGGCGACTTCTCCACTTTTATTTTATTTGTGCCGATCAAACCGTGACCGACTCGATGATTATACCACACGGCTTTGAGTTTGTCAATATTTTTTTTGCTTTTTAAAGGCGCTTTTTCGATTTTTCACGAGCGTTGAAGGAAAATCAAGATCCGCGCGCCCGGCATACTATGCCGGGCGCGCGGTGATTCGTTATTTGAGTGTCTCGGTATATTCCTCAAGGGTCAGCCCCGATGAGTAGATCTTTTGCGCGTGATATCTGCCGACGAAGCGGAAGTGCCACGATTCGTAGCTGTACCCGGTCGTTTGCTCCTTTCCCGTCGGGAAGCGCAGAATAAATCCGAATTTCCACGCATTGTTTGTCAGCCACTCAAAGGTTGCGTCATCGGTGAAGGGGTTAACGGTGGGATCGTAGCGCGTGTCCCAAAGGTCGGCGCAAAGTCCGGTCTGATGCTCGCTGTAGCCCGGATAGGCGGTGTCGGTGATCGTGTTTTGCGATTCCTCAAGCGTCATACCGTTCATATTGCGATCAAAGACGTTCTTTTGATACGAGTAGGAGCGATACCCACTCAGCACGCACATATAGCCGTTGTCGGTCGCGGCTCGCAGCTCGGTCACCATAGCGTAAAGTGCTTTCTCGGCACAGGCGTCCATTTGACCGCTCGTCGTTGCGTTGCCGCCGAAAATGCTGTCACTTATGTTTACGAGGTTTTCGGGAACGTAATCCGCGTCAAGACCGTTTTTCTTGTTGACGAGAAGAAGGTACTTATCACGGTCCGCGCCCTGCGGGTTCATATACTCCTCGTAAGCGGAGAGGTCTTGGCTGAATTCTATCACTTGGCTTAACGTATCGGTGCTTTTGGCAAGTATATCCACGGTGTCACCGCTCCTTTCGATCACGACCGACTTGGCCGTTTTTGATACCGTTATGCCCGAGAAAATGTAGGATACCGTGTCTATCGGTATCGAGCATTCGTCTGCATTGACTCTTGCGGGGGCGGGCATACTGACGTTCATACCGTTTACGACCGCCGTGCTGCTGCCGTTTGTAAAGACCGCGTTGCTCTTCGTTGAGCGGGAGGTATATTTCACCACGTCGTCGGAGCTCCCGGTCTCGGTCAGTGTCAGTGCGGTTTTCAGCAGACGCATATTGATGTAGATGACGTTACTGTCGCCGACGACCTCGCTGTATGCCACGCGGGTTCGCTCATCGTCTATCCAATAGGTGAAGGTCTGCGGAGTGGACGGATCGACGTCGGTTATATGCTTTACCGTCAAAACAACCGCAAGTGCGATAATTATTACCGCAACGGCTGCCGAAATGCCTATGATCCAACGCCGCCGGATCTTTTTTCTGCGTTCGGCTTCGGCTTCCTGACGGCGACGGCGTTCGGCTTCGCGCTGAGCCTCGTATGCATCGCGCCGCGCACGGTATTCCCGCCTGCGTTGCTCGTATATTTTTCGCTGCTCGGGCGTCATATTTTTGGGATCGTTCATATTCGAATGCCTCCGTTACGGATCATTTGCTTTCAATGAGGAAAAAGTACGGTGAGGTGGGAGAGTTGACTATCTTTATCTTGGTCGCGCATATGTGCCAACGGGGAAGGGCGGACAGGTATTCGTCGATCATCTTTCCCTCGGCATCTCCCTCCGCGTGCCCGGGGTAGACCGCGACGGTCAGCACCGCGTCGGTGTCGAGCAGGGATATTGCCGTTTTGATGGCGGGGAGCGTGGTCTCACGCATAGTCGTTATGCTTTTGTCGCCGCCCGGCAGCCAACCGAGGTTGAACATTCCCGCCTTTATCTTGCCGTCTATATACTTTGCCGCGTTGTGATGGGAATCGTGTATGAGGGTGTAGTTTTCGGGACAGCCCGCCGCCGCAAGGTTTGCGGCGGTCGATTCTACGGCTTGACTTTGTACGTCAAAGGCGTAGACCCTCCCGCTTTCTCCGACTGTTCTGACGAGGAATTCGGTGTCGTGGCCGTTTCCCATCGTAAAATCGGCGGCGGTATCGCCCGCGCCGAGGTGACGCAGGATAAAGCCCTTCTGTAATTCAAGCAGATCTATCATAGCTTCTTTTTCTCCGGCGGTCGGTGCAGGTCGCTTCCGAGAAAGCGCATAGCACGCTCTACCGCATCCTTTGAATTGTACCACGGCTCGTCGCCGTAGCGGTAATCGAACTTTTTGCAGAACCAGGAGACGTCCTCCGACAGGGTATCGAAGTACGCCGTCACTATCTCCTCCGTTTGCTTGACGAAGGCGGGAAGGTTCTTCTTTGACATTTTAGCCCTTGCCGTTTCAAGCAGTCGGCGGTAATGAGGCAGGCAGAAATACGGCTGAGCGGCAAACTTTGCCCTGAATTCGGGGTCGTTCTCCCAAAGGTAGACGACCGTGTTCAGCATCCTTGAAAAATTGTATTCGATACGTCCGCAAACGTAGCAGGAGCTCTCAAGCTTTTCGATCCTTTTTTCGGCTTTTTCGCCCGGCTTCTGCAGTATTCCGCCGCCGGCGATGCCTTTTCGGAGCTCGTTGAGATGGGATTCCAAGGTCAGCGCCATACCGAGCCTGTTTTTGCGCACGAACATCATATCGTAATGCGTCGGGCAAAAGCCGAGCTCATTGGTGAGCACCCGCACGTCGGGCTCCATCATTGAAGCACCGAGGATGAGATCAAGCTCGTTTTCCTCAAGCTTGCGGTAGAGTGCACAGAGCGGACATCCGAGCGAGGGATCGGCAGCCGAGGCTTCGAAGGCTTCGTTTACCGGTATCGTGTAGATCTGTTCCATCACTATTGCCTTTCTTCGGATTTTGGTGTATAATACTTGTATTATATCATAACGTTTTCTTGAAAACAAGCCCGGAGGCAAAAGATGAATAAATTATTTTCTCAAAAGGTCAGGGAATTTTCTCACGACGGTATACCGGCGGTCGAGTTCCGTATACCCGGCGCGGAGCTGTCGGTGGCGAAGACCTTTGACTGCGGTCAATGCTTTCGCTTCGATCGGGTAGAGGACAGCAGTCACGAAACGGAATACGCCGGAGTTGCCTTCGGGCGCTTCGTCTCTTTTGCCCAGGACGGTGACGTATATTACGTTTACGGCTCCACAGCCGAGGAATACGAGAGCTTATGGATGCCGTATCTCGGACTTGATACCGATTACGGTGCGATAAATGCGGATATCCTGTCCCGAAGCGACCGCCCGGCGCTGATCGAGGCGCTGAAGTACGGAAGAGGAATACATATTTTGCGGCAAGATAGGTGGGAGACGGTCTGCTCGTTCATCCTCTCACAGAATAACAATATTCCGCGGATAAAGAAGCTTGTCGGTGCGATCTCGGAGCGATACGGCGAGCCGATCGGGGCGGGGCATTATGCTTTCCCGACCGCGGAGGCGCTGAATGAGGCGGGTGAGCGAGGTCTTGCCGAGCTCAAGACCGGATTTCGGGCAAAATACGTTGCCGATGCCGCCGCGCGTGTCTGTGACGGCAGACTTGAGCTTGACTCTCTTGGCGGCGACACCGAGGAAATGAAGAAAAAGCTTTGTGAGGTCAAGGGCATAGGACCGAAGGTTGCGCTCTGCTCGTTGCTCTTCGGCTTCGGACGGTTCGATGCCTTTCCGATCGACGTTTGGATCAGGCGGGTCGTCGAGAAATATTTCCCGATAGGGTTCGATCCGCGGGAGCTCGGACCGTATGCGGGCATAGCGCAGCAATATCTGTTTTATTATGAAAGATATCTCAACGGGGGGAGGGAATGATCTTGAAGATAAACTCTGAACCGCACGGCTTTTTGCCGACGACGCGAGCCGAGATGGAATCTCTCGGGTGGGACGAGCCCGATTTTGTCTACGTAAGCGGAGATGCATACATAGATCACCCGTCATTCGGAGTGGGAATAATCTCCCGTGTGTTGGAGGCTGCGGGATTTCGCGTTGCGATCCTGGCTCAACCGAAGTATTCGGACAGCTCGGCGTTCCTTGAATTCGGGCGTCCGCGGCTCGGATTTTTGGTCACCGCCGGAAATATAGATTCGATGGTTGCGCATTATACCGTGGCGAAGAGAAGGAGATCATACGATTACTATACCCCGGGCGGACGGATCGGGGCGCGCCCCGACCGAGCCTGTATCGTGTACTCCAACCGCATCAGGGAGGCGTACGGTGACGTGCCGATCATACTTGGAGGGATCGAGGCGTCGCTCAGGCGCTTTGCGCACTACGACTATTGGGACGATCGGGTAAGGAATTCCTTGCTTATCGACTCGGGCGCCGATCTTCTGACGTACGGTATGGGGGAGAATATACTCGTCCGCATAGCGAAATTGCTTGACCGAGGAGTACCGATAAAAAAGATACGGGACGTTCGCGGCTCGGTCTGGGTCGGCAGGGCGGGGGACCGCGTCCATTTTCCGGTAGCCGCCGAATTCAATGCCGATGAATTGAAGCACGGCAAGGAGGCTTATGCCAAAGCCTTCGGCATACAGTACCGAAATCAGGATGCCCTTAACGGCGGCGCAATGATAGAATATTACGGTGACCGTATGCTCGTGCAAAATCCCCCGATGCCGCCTCTTGAGCGCGAGGAGCTTGACCGCGTTTACGCACTGCCCTATATGAGGACCTTTCATCCCTCGTATGCAAAGGATGGAGGCGTGCCCGCCATCAAGGAGGTGCGCTTCTCCATTACACACAATCGCGGGTGCTTCGGCGGGTGCAATTTCTGCGCACTTGCGTTCCATCAGGGGCGGACCGTTCGCTCACGGAGCAAGGAGAGCGTGCTGGCGGAGGCAAAGCTCCTGACAGCACTTGACGATTTCAAGGGCTATATTCACGACGTTGGGGGACCGACCGCCAATTTCAGAGCACCCGCCTGCGAAAAGCAGCTTAAGGACGGGGTCTGCCCCGCGAGAAAATGCCTTGTGCCGACTCCGTGCAAAAATCTTCGCGTGGATCACAGCGAATATATGGAGCTGCTTGAGGAGATTGAGGCACTTCCGGGGGTCAAGAAGGTGTTTATCCGCTCGGGTATAAGGTTCGATTACCTTATGGCGGATAAGGACGATTCTTTCTTTCGCAAGATGGTGCGCGACAATATTTCGGGTCAGCTTAAGGTAGCGCCCGAGCATTGCTCGGCAAACGTTCTCCGGTGTATGGGCAAGCCGGATTACCGTACCTACGAGGCTTTCCGCAAAAAATATTTTGAGCTCTGCCGCAGGAACGGTAAGGATCAGTACGTGATCCCTTACTTTATGTCAAGTCACCCGGGTTCGACGCTTAACGATGCAATAGAGCTTGCGTTGCAGATGAAGCGCGACCGTTGCGCTCCCGAGCAGGTGCAGGACTTTTATCCGACGCCCGGCACGGCATCGACGGTAATGTATTACACGGGCATAGATCCCTTGAGTATGCAAAAGGTACACGTTGCAACCGATCCCGAGGAAAAGCGGCTTCAACGCGCTTTACTGCAATATAACCGTCCCGAGAACGCCGCGGCTGTCAGAAAGGCGTTGCGGCTGGCGGGCAGGGAGGATCTTATCGGTCACGGCGGCGAATGTCTCGTCAAGCCGGAATCACGCGCAAATTCGCGTCAAACGGCAAAAGGCAATCCGAGAAAGTCCGTAAAAAACAAGAACAAGAATAAAAAGGGATCC
This sequence comes from uncultured Lachnospiraceae bacterium, assembly GCA_964461635.1. Classification (GTDB taxonomy): domain Bacteria; phylum Bacillota; class Clostridia; order Oscillospirales; family CAG-272; genus RGIG3994. The sequence continues at coordinate 37,165 of CAYWVC010000004.1, read as the reverse complement.
GACCGGGCATAAGCTCGGTCGGATCCCCGATATTTTGCGATCAGCCGCGGGTCTTTCCGCCCGCGACGTTGATGGTAACGCCGTGTATGTAGCCGGCTCTCTCGCTGGCGAGGAAGGCAACCGTGTTTGCCACCTCCGAGAGAAGTCCCGAGCGGTGGAGCGGGATTGTCGATACCTTGCTGTATCCCTCTCTGAGCTGCTCGACGGTGATTCCGCGGGTGTAGGCGAGTGCCGACTCGTACGCAAGGGTACGAAGACCCGTCGCCTCAAGTATACCGGGGGCGATGCCGACGACGCGGATGCCCTTCTTGCCGAGCTCCTTTGCCCACGAACGGGTAAGTGCGTTGACACCGTTCTTGGTGGCGGCGTACACGCTCTGTCCCTCCGAGCCCTCAAGACCGGATTCGGACGACATATTGATGATAACGCCCTTCTTGTTATTCACCATTATTCTGGCGGCGGCCTGCGAGCAGAAGAACAGACCCTTGAGGTTGACGTTCATAACCTTGTCCCAAACGGCTTCGTCAAGCTCGCACTGTCCCGCCTCGTCAACGAGAAGTCTCGGAATGTTTATGCCCGCGTTGTTTACTATTACGTCGACGGTGCCGAAGGTCTCGACTGCCTTGTTCACCATAGCGTCAACGTCGGATTTCTTCGTTACGTCGGTCTTTACGTAGATATATTTTCCGTTTCCGGCGTTGAATTCGGGGGTCTTGTCGCTGATGTCGCAGACGGTAACGTATGCACCGTCGTCAAGAAGCTCCTGAACCGTTGCGTATCCGATGCCGGATGCGCCGCCCGTTACGATTATGGACTTGCCCTCAAGTCCGAGCCAAGAATTGCTCATAGTAAAATCCTCCTTAAGTATCGTATTGTACTTGACGAAATTATAACACACTTCATTGGAGAATGCAAGTATTTGTTTAAAAATGATCTGCCGTTTTTATTGCTTTTCAGGCGATAATGTGATACAATAATGAAAGTTAAACGTTCCGTTTATCCGTCGGAAGGAGTGACCTTTGCTTGATTGAATACAGGAATAACTACGTTGAAATAGACCTTGCGCGGATAGCCAACAACGTTCGTGCGGTTTGCGGCACGTTACCTTCGGGGTGCCGAAAGCTTGCGGTCGTTAAGGCGGATGCATACGGTCACGGTGCGGTTCCGGTTGCAAGGACGGCACTTGACGCGGGTGCCGATTTTCTCGGCGTTGCCATTCCCGAGGAGGGCGAGGAGCTGCGTCGGGCGGGCATAAATGCGCCGATATTGGTCCTTGGCGGAGTGAATCACCGCGGTGCCGAGGCAAGCGTGCTGGAGGGCTTGACGCAGACTGTCTGCGACCCCGATGACGTTTACGTGCTTGAGCATTATTGCCGTATACATAAAACGGAGGTTGACGTTCACCTTAAGCTTGACACCGGGATGGGCAGGATCGGAGCGAGGAGTGCGGAGGAGGTCGATGCGGTGATTCGCGCGCTTTCACTGTCGCCGCACGTAAGGCTTACCGGCGCGTTTACTCATTTTGCCGACGCCGACGGCGAGAGCGCGGATTATACTCTTGCGCAGATAGCAAGATTTGACGAGCTGAGTGCGGGGCTTCCGAGCGGGATCCTGCGCCACGCGGGGGCAAGCTCGGGAATCGTCAGATTCCCGCAAGCGTACTACGATATGGTACGGCTCGGCATAATAATGTACGGTTATTCACCGATCGGTACGGTGCCGGGTATTGCACCGGCTATGTCGTGGTATACCGAGGTGACGTATGTCAAGGAGCTCTCGGCGGGGGATTGCGTCAGCTACGGCTGCACCTTTCGTGCGCCGCAACGGATGAGGGTCGCCACCGTGTCCGTGGGCTACGGCGACGGATATTTCAGGGCGCTGTCCGGTCGAGCCAACGTCATCGCGGGCGATAAGCTCTGTCCCGTGATCGGCCGTATATGTATGGATCAGATGCTCATTGACGTCACGGACGCGCCGGATGTTTGCAAAGGGAGCCGCGTCGTGCTTATGGGTGAGGTCGGGAACGTGAAGATAGATGCACGTGACATTGCCGACCTGATAGGAACGATTTCCTATGAGGTGCTGTTGGCACCGTCACGGCGTGTGCCGAAGCAATATCTTGATCCGACGGATAAGTAATATGTGACGCGCTCTCACGTTTTGAAGGAGATGATAAAAGAAAAATGTCGGGAAAAGAATATAATACGGAAAACGGCGAAACCAAACGGTTGTATATAGTCCTCAGTCAGACGGGAACGATGCTGTCACGCATTTTGAAATTTGTGACCGGAGCGAAATATAATCACGTTTCGGTCAGCGTATCGGAGGATCTTGCGCAAATGTATTCATTTGGGCGCAGATACCCGCGCAATCCGTTCTGGGGCGGTTTTGTTTTGGAATCGCCTTATTCGGGAACCTTTGATCGGTTCCGAAAAACAAAGGTCGCCGTGCTTGCGGTCGAGATCAGCGCGGAACGCTACGAGGAGATCTGCGAAATACTGCCTCAAATGTACTCGCACCGGGAGAGCTATCATTATAACTACCTTGGATTGTATTTGGCTGCAATACATATAAAGCGCGAGAAGGATCACTGCTATTATTGCTCGGAGTTCGTGAAAGCGATTTGTCGGGAATGCGGTGTCGACGGGGCAGAGCAACTGCCGTCGATCGTTCAACCTATCCACTTTATGGATCTTCCGCATACCGTGGTCTATTGCGGCAAATTAAGGGAATATGCCGATGCCATGTGAATGACGATTCGGGGCGGTGTGCCGTATGGCACACCGCCCCGAATAACGGTAATTCCGATGCCGTCCTCAAGGTGCCTGTTCTCGCGACCTTCGTTATTCAGCTTAAGAAGTTCTTCCAATCCGAAAAATCGGGCACGAGGCGATCCACGCCGCCGGCACTCAGATAATAATCCGCAGTCTTGGCGGTGCTTACACCGATGACACGACCTATGCCGGCATTTCGCGCCGATTGTACTCCGGCGTGTGAATCCTCGACAACGAGGCAATCTCCCGGCGCGACGCCGAGCTTGTCGGCGGCGATAAGGTATATATCGGGCGAGGGCTTGCCCGGGAAGCTCCCGTCGTCAAGCACGACGTCCGATCGCTCAAACCATTTTCCGAGCGAAAAATGCTCGAAGTAAAAGTCAACGTTGTATTTGTCCGACCCCGTAGCAATCGTATGCGGAATATTTTCGGACACGAGGTAATCAAGAAATTCCTCCACCCCGTTAACGAGGCGTAAGCTGTCCCCCTCAAGCAGGCATCTGCGGCGATATTCGGCTTCCTTCTCGTAAGCAAGTCGGTCGACCTCCGCGTCGGTGAGCTCACCGAAAAAGCCCCGTAATATATGTGCGTTGTCGCAACCGAGTATTCTGCGGTCAAGGTCGCCCGTTTCGACCGTTCCGCCGTGAGCGGGAATAAAATCAAGCCATACCGCGCGGTGGATATGCGAATCAAACAGCATAGTTCCGTTGAAGTCCAATATTACCGCTTTGATTTTACCTTGACAAGCTTGCATCGAGTTTTGTGCCTCCGTTTTGACCGTTTTTTATACGGTACAGTATAACATTTTTTTGCGGCTTAGTCAAGGGATCGGCGGTATATTTTGCCGTCGGGCTGTAAAATGCCTCCGCGTTGCCCGCAAAAACGGGCGGATTGTATTTTCCTTATTGACAACCGCGGGACAGATTGCTATAATCTCTAATGCAAGATCTGATTTATGCAAAGAGGTTTATATATGGATAGAGTAATTCCCGTAGTCGTGATAAACGACGTTAATGAGACCGAGGGTATCCTCGGTGCCATCCGCGAGGGCGGGATCGGATGTGCCGAGATATCGCTCAGGACTCCGTGCGCGACGGAGGCGATCAGGCTGGGGACAAGCCTTTACCCCGATATGCGTATAGGCGCGGGAACCGTTATAAACGCGGCTCAGTGTCACGCGGTGTTGGAGGCGGGGGCGAAATTTATCGCTTCCCCCGGCTTTTCGGACGAGGTTGCGGCGATCTGCCGCTGGGATAATATTGATTATTATCCCGGGTGTATGACCCCGACCGAGATTATGCACGCGCTTGACGAGGGGATCTCGGTGGTTAATTATTATCCCGCCGGGCTTTACGGCGGGGCGGATGCCGTTCGGGCACTGGCGGCGGTATTTCCGCAAATGAGATTTATACCGACCGGCGGCGTAGATATGGAAAAGCTTGCCGACTATCTTGCCGACGGGCACGTTTTCGCCGTGAGCGGGAGCTTTATGATGAAGGGGAATATTGCCGAGAATTGCAAGAGGATCGCGGCACTGTGCGAGTCGTTACGCCTCGGGTAATGGCTTCATTCGTTTGCAACGGCATATTTTCAACGTCAAACATTAAATCGTGCCGCCGGGTGTAAAAAAACGCGAAAAAAGTACGGCAAACCGTTGATTTCGCGGACGGGCTGTGATAAAATAAAGATAAATTATTTTTTGTATAAAGGTGGATGCTATGAAAGTTATCAAAGCGAAGGATTACGATCAGTTAAGTAAGATAGCCGCCGATATTATTGCGGCGCAGGTCATCGTGAAGCCCGACTGCGTGCTCGGTCTTGCTACCGGCTCGTCTCCTATCGGGATCTACGAATATCTTGTCAAAAAATATGAAAACGGGGAGCTTGATTTCGGCGAGACCGTTTCGGTCAACCTTGACGAATACGTCGGTCTTGGCGGCGATCACGGGCAGAGCTACCGTTATTTTATGCAGGAGCACCTGTTCGATCACGTTAATATCAAGCCCGAGAACACCTTCGTTCCGAACGGCTGTGCCGATGACCTCAATGCGGAATGTCGTGAATACGATGCCCGCATAAGACGCCTCGGCGGGATCGACCTGCAGCTCCTCGGCATCGGCTTTGACGGTCATATAGGCTTTAACGAGCCCGACGACTTTTTCATTGGTGAGACGCACGTGGCGGATCTTTTACCTTCGACCGTGGAGGCGAACTCAAGGTTCTTTGAGAGCGTTGATGCCGTGCCGAAGCAGGCGATTTCGATGGGAATGGGATCGATTATGCAGGCAAGGAAGATACTTCTCATTGCCAACGGCAAGAAAAAGGCAGAGGTGATCGAGCGGGCGATAAACGGCAAGATCACCCCGCAGCTTCCCGCCTCTCTTCTTCAGCTTCACGGCGACGTGACCGTGGTTTACAGCGAAGAGTAACGTATGTCGGAGATAAGGTTCGGCACCGGCGGCTGGAGAGCCGTTATAGGTGAGGATTTTACATTTGATAACGTTTGCCGCGTTGCGCAGGGCGTTGCGGCTCTGATGCGCGAGGAAGGGCACATGGACAAGCCCGTTGTCATCGGTTACGACCGCAGGTTTCTGTCCGACCGCGCGTCGCGTTGGCTGGCAGGGGCTCTTTGCGCAAACGGTGTGCGCGTTATCTGTATGAAGCGCTCTGCGCCCACGCCTCTCATTATGTATACCGTCAAGAGTATGGGCTTGCATTACGGGCTTGAGGTGACCGCAAGCCACAATCCCCCCGAATACAACGGAATAAAGCTTATAGTGGACGAGGGCAGGGATGCCCCCGTGGAGCGCACCGGGAGACTTGAGCAATTGATATCCGAGGTGTCCGAGCCGCATTATATGCCATTTGAGGATGCCGAGCGTGGCGGTATGATCGAGTATTTGAAGAATCCCTTCAACGGGTTTATAGACTCTATCATATCGAACCTTGATATGGACGCAATCAGGGAGCGCGGACCGAGAATACTGTTCGATCCTATGCACGGGTCGGGCACGTATCCGCTTATGGTCATACTTTATACGGCGCGTTGCACCGTCGATCTTATGAATTATAACAAGGACGCGTATTTCGGCGGCAGTATGCCGGCTCCCGGCAAAAACCGTCTCTTTGATCTGAGTGAGCGTGTAGTTGCGGAGGGCTACGACCTCGGTATAGCCACCGACGGCGACGGTGATCGGCTCGGCGTGATCGACAGAAACGGCGAGTACGTGGACGCCAATCAGATCCTTGCTATGCTGTATTATTATCTGCACGAGTACCGCGGTTGGAAGGGTCCGGTGGTGCGCACGGTTGCAACCACACATATTCTTGACCGTATGGCGGAGGATTACGGCGAAACGTGCTACGAGGTTCCAGTGGGCTTTAAGTACGTTTCGGCAAAGCTTGACGAAACCGACGCCGTGCTCGGCGGGGAATCGTCTGGCGGTCTAACCGTTCGCGGGCATATCTTCGGCAAGGATTCGATATATGCCGCGGCTCTGTTCGTGGAGATGATCTGTGCTGTCGGAATGTCTCCGTCCGAGCTGTGGAAAAAGCTTACCGACAGATACGGCAGCTTCGTTATGGTCGAGGATAATCTTACGTTTGAACCCGAGAAGAAATCCGAGATCGAGCGTACCGTTATGATCGAAAAGCGCCTCCCGAATTTCGGAAGACCGATCGAGCGGGTCAGCTATGCCGACGGATGCAAGGTCTATTTTGCCGACGGCTCCTTCGTGATCTGCCGATTCTCCGGCACCGAGCCGCTGCTCCGTATATTTGCGGAGTCGGATTGTGAGAGCGCGGGAAGGGAGCTTATCGGAAGCTTTAAGAGCTTCCTTGAATTATAAAATCGTTCTGCCTCGGATGCATAAACGCATCCGAGGCAGAATTTTTGGCATTTCTTATTCTATAAAGCCGCCGCCGCAGAGCAGATCCTCAAAATATACGACCGCCGATTGCCCCTTTGCGGGGGCGCGTTGCGGCTCGTCGAATACTATGCGCAACCGACCGTCACCGAGATCGAAGACCTCGGCATCCGCCGCCTTGTGTGCGTAACGGAGCTTGACCTTGAACCTGCCGGGCAGGGGAAAGGCCTCGCTGATAATTGCATCGCGAACCGTTATCTCACGTTTAAACAGCTCCATGTTTTTTCCGAGCGTGACGGTATTGGCGGCGGGATCCTTTGCCGTGACGAATGCCGGCTCGCCGAGGGCTATGCCGAGCCCCTTGCGCTGACCTACGGTGTATCGGACGTGTCCGCGGTGAGTGCCGAGCACACGGCCGCTTGCGTCAACGTAGTTTCCGGGAGGTGTGTGCGTGCCGGTAAGCTTTTCAATAAATGCGACGTAATTCCCGTCGGGCACGAAGCAAATATCCTGACTGTCGGAGCGCGCGGCGGCGACGAGCCCCCGAGCCTCCGTCAATGCTCTTATTTCGGGCTTCGTAAGTCCGCAGAGTGGAAATAACGTGCGCTGTACGGTGCTCTCGGGGAGTTGCCAGAGCACGTAGCTCTGATCCTTTTTTTCGTCGTTCGCACGGCGAAGGAGCGTATGACCCCGGTATTCGGTCTTGCCGACGTAATGTCCCGTGGAGATCATCTCATAGCCGTTTTCGTCGGCATAGTCGAGCAGTAAGCCGAATTTTATATATTTGTTGCACGCGATGCAAGGGTTGGGGGTTTCGCCGCGCAGGTATGCCTCGCAAAACGGAAGCTCCACAAGCGATCTGAAATCCTTTTGCATATCGAGCGCAACGTGCGGTATACCGATCGAGCGGCAGACCGACGCGGCATCGGCAACGTCGCGTTCGCCGTCCGATGCAAGCCGAAGTGTGACTCCCGTAACGTCGTATCCGGCATCGCAGAGCAGCAGAGCGGCGGCAGAGCTGTCTACCCCGCCGCTCATAGCGCAAAGAACCCTTTTACTCATCGTGCGTTGTCTCCCAGCTATACCGTGTAAGGGCTCCGTCTCCGCGCAAGCCCTCGTAGTTCCGTTGACGCAGGACCTCGTAAACCGCGACCGCAACGGAATTCGAAAGGTTGAGCGAACGCAGGTGATCGCGCATCGGTATCCTTACCGTGCTGTCCGGGTGTGACAGGAGCAACTCCTCCGGCAAGCCTGCGGTCTCCTTGCCGAACATCAGATAAACCTTTTTCGGGTACGTTACCTCGGAAAAACTGCGCGGTGCCTTGGTGGAGAAAAAGTAGACCGCGGCATCGGGATTTTTCGAAAAAAAGTCGTCGATACCCTCGTAGTAGGTTATATCGAGCAGATGCCAATAGTCAAGCCCCGCGCGCTTAAGCTTCCGGTCGTCGATCTCAAAGCCGAGCGGCTTGATAAGGTGGAGCGAGGCTCCTATCGCCGCGCAGGTGCGGGCGATGTTGCCGGTGTTCTGCGGGATCTCCGGCTCGCAAAGTACTATGTTTATGTCCATCAAAAGTGCCTTTCGGTCGTTATTTCGGGGATATTATACTATGAGAGGGTCGTCCTCTGCAATAGAAAAAAGAAAATTTTATAAAATTTACAAAAACATAAGCCATTATGCTCCGAAATGATGTATAATAAAATGATTTAAAGTATTCGGAGGAAAAAATGGGACTTTTTTCTAAGGTTTTTGGCAGTTACAGCGACCATCAGGTCAAAAAAATAAAGAAGCTTGCCGACCGTATCGAGGCACTCGGTGAGGAATACAGAGCTTTGTCCGACGAGGCTCTTCGGGATAAGACCGAGGAATTCAAGCAAAGATACGAGGCGGGCGAGACGCTTGATTCACTGTTGCCCGAGGCATTTGCAACCGTGCGCGAGGCGGATGACCGTGTGCTCGGCAAGCGTCCGTTCTACGTTCAGCTCCTCGGCGGCATCATATTGCATCAGGGCAGGATCGCGGAGATGAAAACGGGTGAGGGTAAGACCCTCGTCGCAACTATGCCCGCGTATCTTAACGCCCTGACCGGACGCGGCGTGCACATCATAACGGTAAACGATTACCTTGCCCGCCGTGACAGTGAGGAGATGGGGCGGGTGTACGAATTTCTCGGGCTTACGACCGGGCTCGTCGTTCACGGTCAGCCGAGGGAGGAAAAGCAGGCGGCTTACCGTGCCGATATAACCTACGGTACCAATAACGAATTCGGATTCGATTATCTGCGCGATAATATGGTGATATACAAGGAGCAGATGACTCAGCGCGGTCACGTTTTCGCGATCATCGACGAGGTGGACTCGATCCTGATCGACGAGGCGAGGACCCCCTTGATCATCTCGGGCGAGGGCAAGGAATCCACCGATATGTATACGAAGGCGGATCGCTTTGCCTGCACGCTCCGAAAGTTCGTTATCAAGGAGCTTGACGAGAAGGTCGAATACGACGATATCGACGCCGATTATATAGTGAATGAGAAGAAGCACAACGTGATCCTTACCCCGGCGGGAGCAAAAAAGGCAGAGAGCTTCTTCGGGGTGGAGAATTTTACCGAGCCCGAGAATGCCGAGCTTGCGCATTACGTGAACAATGCCATCCGCGCACACGGTATTATGCACCTTGATGAGGATTACGTCGTCAACGACAGCGGGGTCGTGATCGTTGATTCCTTCACGGGGCGTCTTATGCCCGGCAGACGTTATTCCGACGGTCTGCACCAGGCGATAGAGGCGAAGGAGCACGTGAAGGTGCAGAAGGAAAACCGCACTTTGGCGACCATAACCTTCCAGAACCTGTTCCGTATGTACGAGAAGCTCTCGGGAATGACGGGAACGGCGCTCACCGAGCAGGAGGAGTTCAGGTCCATATACAGCCTTGACGTGGTGGAGGTCCCCACCAACAAGCCTATGATCCGTACCGATCATCCCGATAACGTTTATAAGACGGTCGCGGGAAAGTACGAGGCGATCGTCCGTCAGATCAAGGAGTGTCACGGGAAGGGTCAGCCCGTGCTGGTCGGAACCATAACGATAGATAAATCGGAGGCACTGTCCGCGCGTCTTCGCCGTGAGGGGATAAAGCACAACGTTCTGAACGCGAAGTATCACGAGCGCGAGGCGGAGATAGTGGCTCAGGCGGGCAGATACGGTGCGGTCACCATTTCCACGAATATGGCGGGACGCGGTACCGACATAATGCTCGGCGGCAATCCCGAATTTATGGCAAAGACCGAGATGAGAAAGAACGGCATCCCGGAGGAGCTTATTGCAGTGGCGACCGGCAGCTCGCAGACCTCGGACGCCGAGGTGACGGAGGCTCGCCGCGTATATCACGAGTATTACGAGAGATTCAAGCGTGAGATCGAGCCCGAGGCAGAGAGGGTCAGAGCCGCCGGCGGACTCTTCATTCTCGGAACCGAGAGGCACGAGAGCCGACGCATTGACAATCAGCTGCGCGGGCGCTCGGGGCGACAGGGCGATCCGGGTGAGTCGAGATTCTTTATTTCGTTCGAGGACGATCTTATAAGGCTCTTTGCCGGTGAGCGCATACAGGGCATAGTCGACCGTCTCGGTATCGCCGACGACGAGGCGATAGATATGCGTATACTCTCCAACGCCATCGAGACTGCGCAAAAGCGCATAGAGGACAATAACTTCAAGCGCCGCCGCGACGTTCTTACCTACGACGACGTTATGAATCAGCAACGTGCGATAATTTACAGACAGCGCGGAGAGGTCCTTAACGGCGACGACGTTTCGGATACTGTCATCGGTATGATAAAGGGGACGATAAACGACGCGGTCGAGGCATATACGCGTGCAGAGGATAAAGAGGGATGGGATCTTGACGGCTTGAGGAGCAACTATATGGGCTTGCTTTGTGAGCCGGACGACTTCACGTACTCCGATGCCGAGCTGAAAAAGCTTAAGAAAGAGGATCTTTCGGCACTGCTTACCGACCGTGCGATGAAGCTTTACGAATCGAAGAAGGAGCTGTTCGGACCGGAGATCTTCGGCGAGGTACAGCGTTCGATACTCCTGCGGAACGTTGACACCCATTGGATGGATCATATCGACGCTATGGATAACCTGGAGCACGAGATAGGGTTGCAGGCTTATGCTCAGCGCGATCCGGTCAACGAATACCGTATCGTGGGTGCCGAGATGTTCGACTCTATGATCGCGGAAATACGTGACGGAACGGTAAGGATGCTCCTGTCGGTTATGCCGAGGGACCGTTCGACCGAGCGGGTCAGCGTAGCAAAGGAGACCGGCGAGGGCTTTTCGGGCAGCAACGGACGCAGGATCGTAAAGCGTCCCGCCGCTCCGCAAAAGCCGAAGGGCGTTACGATATCGGGCAAACAGAAGATCGGCAGGAACGATCCCTGTCCGTGCGGATCGGGCAAGAAATACAAGAACTGTTGCGGAGCTAACCCCAATCGGGAATGATCCCGCAGATACATTTAGACGGGAAAGGAAGGCTCCCCCGTAAGCGGGAGCCGTGGTGAAAATATATGGGCTTTGGTCTGTTGCTTACCGGATATCTTATGACGTATCTGATGTGGTTCAGCAGTTACGGCGCATTTCCCGCGCTTATCGGCTGTGTCGTGATGCTGTACGCTCTGACGAAGCTCGTTGAATACGAGCCAAGGTTCAAATACGCCTTCTTCTCGGTCGCCTGTGTTGGCTTGACGGTGCTTGTGCTTGCGTCGATCAGCTTTTGTGAGATCGTGTCGGTAGAGCTCCCGGGATTTTTCACCTCGGGCGCGTTCGGGCTCGGCGTAAGGTATTTGAAGATCGTCTTCGACCTGTTTTTCCATATAACCCTCGTGCTGGCGATAATGAAGATATCGGGCGATACGGGGCTTGAAAACATACGCCGATCTGCGGCGGTCGACCTCGCGTTTTACGTGGTGTTCTTCGTTTCGGAGATAACCGATGCCGTGACGATCGAGGACGTTTTGGTGGATCAAACCGTTTTTATCGTGACGCTTGTGCTTTGGCTCGTCTGCCTCATTATGAACGGTGTGATGATATTCCGCTGTTATATGATGATATGTGACGAGGGCGATCAGGAAATGAAACGCAAGCCGTCGCGCTTCGGCTTTGTCAATCGCTTTTACGACGAGCTTGATCAACGCGAGGAGAGAGCCCGCCAACGCGACGCGGAGTATCGCAAGGAAAAATACGAGAAGAAGGTCGAGCGCCGTAAAAGGCGCAAAAAATGATAACGTTCGGCGGACGTTACCTCGGGTGACACGTCCCGACGAACGAAGAAAGGAGTATTATGAACGCCGAGCAAAGGTTACGGAAAACGGGAAAGGCTATGGGACTTAATCAGGTCGCCGCCGGAATGGTGTTCCTCTTTATCCCCGAATTGATGCTTATGGATATTCTGCCCGACGTTATCGGGTATTTACTGATAGCGTGCGGGCTTGCACACCTTGCATACCTTGACGAGTCGATCGCCGTGGCGCGGAGGTGGTTTTTCCGCCTTGCGCTTGTTGCGGCGGCAAAGCCGGTGGCGTTCGTTGTCACCTTCGGGCTTGCCGATGCGTTTGAACAGCCGACGACGTTGCTCCTGTTCACATTCGTGCTTGATCTGCTTGACTGTATATGGCTTATAATTGCTTTCAATAATCTGGCGGAGGGACTTCTGTATCTCGGAACACGCAACGGCGGTACCGTTGTTTTCAACGCACCGCAGACCGGAAAGTCTCCGAAAAAGTCTCAAAAGGGAAGCGGACGCAGCTATACCGACGCGGTATTCGGCTTTTCGCGTGCCTTTGCCGTGATACGCGCGCTGTGCGGGATATGCCCCGAGCTCACGTCTCTGATCGTGGATAATTCGATGCAGACCTATAATTACGCATCCGGATTCCTAACTTGGATGCTTCGTGTGCTGTGCTTTACCGTTTCGCTGACGGTGGGGATCGTTTGGCTCTGCCGTGTTGAAAAATATCTGCGCGGGCTATCGGACGATGCGGAATTCATTGGGGGGCTTCAAGCGCGGTACACCGCGGAGGTCGCCCCGAACGAGGCACTGTTTGAACGCAAGAGGACTAAGATCATCCTTACCGTAGTCGGTGTGGCGGCGTTTTTTGCGGCGGATATCTACGTCGGCGGCAAGGAGGGTATAAGTGCGCTGCCCGACCTGATCTGTGCCGTCGGGTTTCTCGTCGGTATTCTGATGATGAGAAGGGATGCCGGAAAGCTCTTTGCGCCGGCTGTCGCCGTTATATCAGCTTACGGCGCGGTCGCTTCGGTCACGTGGATCCTTAACTATGAGTTCGGTCAGCGTTACGGCTCGTACGCTATAAGGGTCAATGCGGAGGCGTATCGGGCGTGGCAGGGCTATCTTATACTGTCGGTGATAGAGGCGATGCTTTTTGCGGCTTCGGTATGGCTGATATGTATCGTTCTTTGTCGCGTGGCGGAGCGTTGCACGGGATACGAGCTGCATCACGCGGACGGATATTCCTCCGATAGGGCAAGGGATATACACAGGGCTCTCAAGCGGCGGCTCGTCGTCAGCGCGGCGTTTGGCACTCTGGCGGCGGTCTTCGGTCCGTTGAGGGTGTTTTCGTTCAGATCCGCAAGCGTTGATATTAACCTTTCGTGGCTTGCATCTTCAACGAATAAGTTTCTCAGCAGTATGGCGGGAGTTTATAACCTGTTTTCACTCTTTCAGGATGTATCGTGGCTTTTGGAGCTCGCCTTTACGCTCCTGTTTGCCGTGATATTTGCGGTGACGCTTTATCGTATAAATGAGGAAATGAAAGAAAAATATATGCTTTTATAATAAAATCCGCCTATCCTGCAGATAATTAAGGTGCGGAGCACGCGATTGCCGGGCTCCGTCAATAAATACGGCAAGGAGCCATAATATGCAGGAAAAGCAAAACGGAAAGAACCGTCAGAATCAGTCGAACGTCGCACAGAACAAGCAACAGCAGGAGCAGGCTCAAAACAAAAAACAGCAGCAGGCTCAGAACGAACAGAACAAAAACGGGGGCCGTTGCTGACGGTCAAGCAATTCAATGCCGCCCGATGCCTCGGGCGGCGGATACATAACTACTGTAGAAAGATTTTGGATATGAAAGACTTGAATTCAAGATATCTTACGGCAAAGAGGGCTCTGTTTGACAGGGCGAATGCAAAGCTAAACGAAGAACAGCGACGCGCGGTGTTTACGGTGAACGGTCCCGTGCTCGTGTTAGCGGGTGCCGGAAGCGGAAAGACCACCGTGCTCGTGCGCCGTATCGTACAGATAATCAAGTACGGTAACGCGTACGCCGATACCCGTGTTCCGTTTGAACTGACGGAGGAGAAGGTTTCGGCACTTGAACGCGCGGCGAGCCTGTCGGACGGGGAGATCTGCGATATCCTTCCGGAATTTATCAGCGATCCGTGTCCGCCGTGGCGGATGCTTGCGATAACCTTCACCAATAAGGCGGCGGCGGAGATAAAGCAAAGGCTTGCCGCCGAGCTTGACGACGAGAATGCCGCGGCGTCGATCTGGGCGGGGACCTTCCACGCGATGTGTATGCGCATACTGCGCGTGAATGCCGCGTCGGTCGGGCTTATGCCGGGCTTTTCGGTCTACGATATCGATGATACTAAAAAGGCGATCCGCTCGGCTATGAAGAGCCTCAATATAGACGAAAAGATGATACCGATCAAGACGGTCGTCAACCGCATCAGCCGCGCAAAGGAGAAGCTAAAGGGACCGCAGGCGTTTATCGCCGAGGCGGGCGATTACCGCGAACGTCAGATAGGCAGAATATATGAAAAATACGCCGAGATACTTGCGGGATCAAACGCACTTGACTTTGACGACATAATTATGAAGACCGTGCTCCTGCTTAAGAACAACAAAGAGGTGCTTGATAAATATGCGGAGCAGTTCAGGTACATAAGCGTTGACGAATTTCAGGATACCAACGAGGCGCAGTTTGCGCTTGTATCCTTGCTTGCCTCAAGGCACGGGAACATTATGGTCGTCGGCGACGACGATCAGAGCATATATCGCTTCCGCGGGGCAACGGTTGAGAATATCCTCGGCTTTGACCGAAGCTATTCGAATGCGGCCGTGATAAAGCTTGAACAGAATTACCGCTCGACGGGGCATATTCTTGATGCCGCCAACAGTATTATAGCAAATAACGAGGGTAGACGGGGCAAGACCCTTTGGACGGACAACTCGGGCGGCGAGAAGATATACGTTCGAAAGCTTGCCACGCAGGATGCGGAGGCAAGGTTTATTGCCGAAACTATCGGGCGGATGGTATCCTCCGAGGGGCGGCATTATCGGGACTTTGCCGTGCTTTACCGCACGAACGCGCAGTCAAACGCGTTGGAGACGGTATTTGCGAAGAGCGCCACGCCCTATCGCGTGCTCTGCGGCGTAAGGTTCTCCGACCGTCGTGAGATACGTGATATCGTTGCCTATCTTCAATTAATCGCCAATCACAGCGACCGCGAGCGCTTGTTGAGGATCATCAACGTGCCGTCGCGCAAGATCGGCGATCGGACCCTTGAGTGTATATCTCAGCTTGCGGCGGAGCAGGGCACCGATATGTTCGGCATAATAGAGAATGCGGCGAGGTATCCCGTGCTTTCAAGGTCCTGCGGCGCGTTGCTCGGCTTTGCGGCGCTCATAAATCAACTTACCGAGCTTGCGGACAGCTGTTCGCTTGATCGCCTCGTGAGCGAGGTCATCGACCGTTCGGGCTACCGTCAGATGCTTATTGACGGCGGTGAACCCGAGCGCGAGCGGATCGAGAACCTTGACGAGTTTATTTCGGGAGTCATTGAGTATCAGAACCGAAGTGAAAATCCGACCTTGACCGGATTCTTGGAGGAGACTGCCCTCGTTGCCGACGTTGACAGATACGATGAGAATGCCGATGCCGTCGTTATGATGACGGTACACAGCGCGAAGGGACTTGAATTCCCGATAGTATTCATCCCCGGTATGGAGGAGGGACTCTTCCCAGGAAGTCAGGCACAGTACGATAAGGAAGAACTTGAAGAAGAGCGTCGGTTGGCGTACGTTGCGGTAACGCGCGCACGGCGCGCCGTCTATCTGTTGTATACCGAAAACCGTCTGATATACGGCAGGACGGTAATAAGTCAGCCGTCAAGGTTTATAGGTGAGATTCCCGATGCTATCAAGGACGAGCGTGTAACGTATGCGGCACCCTATCGCGGAGAGCGGTCGGGAGCGGGGAAGGTGTATTTCTCCGATAGCAGATCAAAGTCGGATATGAGCTTTGACCGCGGTGTTGTCCGTCCTGCGCCGAGCTCCGCAAAGCGCGAGATCTTTGCGCCCGGAGATATCGTAGAGCACTTTTCGTTCGGCCGCGGCGAAATAATATCCGCGAAGCCCGTGGGGGCGGACGTTCTGTATGAAATAATGTTCGACCGTGTGGGGACGAAGAAGCTGATGGCGACCTACGCTCGGCTCAAACGAGCGAAATGAATCATAACCGCCGACCGTGATGTTGGCTTGCATAAGCCGTTTTGCGTCACGGATGCGACTCCGCCTGAAAATCGCCTTCCCCGGTGGGGGAAGGTGGCAGCCGAAGGCTGACGGATGAGGTGTCATTGAGAGCGAAGGTAACTCCTCATCCACCGCTGCCGCGGTCCCCCTTATCCCGCAGGAGAAGGCTGCTTGACTGTTTGATTTTCTCGGATAAATGAGCAAATATGAAACCTTTCGAAGCCACCGGCATGGCCGGTGGTTTTCAATATGGAGCCTTCCCTTGAGAAGGCTCCCGCGTGCGTTTTCCGCGTGTCAGTACGTGATCCCCTGTGCAAGCATAGCCTTTGCGATGCGACGAAATGCCGAGATGTTTGCGCCTAAGGCGAGGTCCTTTGGCGATCCGTATTCGACGGCAGTGCTTGTGCAGACGGTATATATGCCATTCATAGTTGAACGCAACAAAGCGTCTACCTTGTCACCGTCGAACGGGAGCCTTATGCTGTTTTGCGTCATTTCAAGCCCGCTGACCGCCACGCCCCCTGCGTTTGCCGCCTTAGCGGGGGCAAAGAGGACTCCGCTCTGTCGGAACATCTCTATTGCTTCGGGGGTCGAGGGCATATTCGCGCCCTCCGCGACTGCCCGTACCCCGTTTCTTATGAGGCGTGACGCCGCGGCACCGTCGATCTCGTTCTGTGTCGCACACGGCATAGCAATGTCGCACGCTATGCTCCATATATCCGAGCATTCGGGCACAAAGCTTGCCGAGGGTACCTGCCTTGCGTATTCGGATATGCGGGCGCGGTCGGTTTCCTTGAGTCGGATCATAAGACCTACGTCTATGCCGTTGGGGTCGAATACGTATCCGGACGAATCGCTCATAGCGATCACCGTTGCTCCGAGCTCGGTAGCTTTTTCGGCACAGTACAACGCAACGTTCCCCGAGCCGGAGACGACGGCCCGCATTCCGTCGAAGGACAGTCCGCTGTCGCGCAGCATAAGCTCTGTGAGGTAGCACAGACCGTAGCCCGTCGCCTGAATCCTCAGCAGTGAGCCGCCGATCGACAGCCCTTTCCCGGTAAGTGCACCCGAGTGCTCGTTGCGCAGGCGCTTATATTGCCCGAAGAGATATCCTATCTCCCGTGTGCCGACTCCGATATCTCCGGCGGGAATGTCGGTGAACTGACCGATATGCTTTTCGAGCTCGGTCATAAAGGCTTGGCAAAAACGCATAATTTCGCCGTCGCTTTTTCCCTTTGGATCAAAGTCGGCACCGCCCTTTCCGCCGCCCATAGGCAGACCGGTCAGCGCGTTTTTGAAGCTTTGCTCAAAGGCGAGGAATTTCATAACAGACAGATTTGTGCTTGGATGAAAGCGCAAGCCTCCCTTGTACGGACCTATTGCCGAATTAAACTGCACACGGAATCCGCGTGCTACCCGCACCTGTCCGCCGTCGTCGATCCAGCTTACGCGGAAGGAGATACTGCGCTCGGGCTCTACTATGCGTGTCGGGATGCCGTTGCGCACGTATTCGGGGTGAGCCGAGATTTCGGGGGAGACGTCGGAGAAGATCTCGCCGACCGCTTGCAGAAATTCGGTCTGTCCGCGGTCTTTCCCGGTGAGTTCGGTATACACCTCTCGCAGATATTCGTTTTCGATCGTCATAGCGGAATCTCCGTTCTTTTTCGTATTTTGACACATCCGATATTAAGCCAGACAAAAAGGGCGGTTCGGAGGTGCCTGTATTACAGTATATTATATTTTTCCTATCGTGCGATTGGCTATTGAAAAAAAAGGCGAAAGGTGGTAAAATATATTGTACGGCGGCTTGTGACCGGATACGTTACCGGAAAGCCGAGGTATCAATGATTTTAAATGTCGCTGAAGCGCGGCGGAACGGAGATATATATGAGCTCGCTTGTCGGAAGCAAAAAAAACGTTAAGATATTCGTCCTGTACCTTATGGAAAATATAAATTATCCTTTGGACTTCGTCACGTTGAACGATATCGTGATGCAGACCGATTACGTGATATATCTTGATTTTGCGGAGGGATTTCACGAGATGCTCCGCGACGGTCTGATCGAGGTGGTCGGCAAGGATACCGACGGCAACGAGCTTTACGCTGTCACCGATAAGGGCAGGATAGTTGCGGGTACGCTGAAGAGCGATATTCTTGATTCGATATTGGATCAGAGCCTTGCGGGGGCGTTGCGGTATCTGGATTTCCGCCGTCGGGGAATAAAGGTATCCTCTCATTCCGAGCGGCTGTCGGACGGTAGCTTTGACGTTACCTTTACTATGACAGAGAAGGATCGCACGATAATGTCGGTCACTCTTGCCGTTGACAGCGAGAACCGCGCCGAGCGGATGAAGGATAATTTTCACGACAGACCCGAGGCGGTCTATCGCGGTATGGTTGCGCTTTTGGCGGGCAACGTAAATTATCTCTTCGATTAAGCGGATCAAAAATAACGGGTCGTTTGTGACGGCCGGTGGGGAGGCGATAATACGGAACGGGAGCTTATCGAGCTGCTTGCATCCGCGCGGGCGGGTGACGAGTCGGCTTTTTCGCGCTTGCTGACCGTGTACGCGCCGCTGATATCGGCATCGGTAAAACGGTGCCTGACCTCAAATGACCTTGCCCTGTGCGATGAGGATGAGCTGCGTCAGGAGGCAACGATATCGTTTTACAACGCCGTGGTCAGCTACGATCCCGGAAAAAGCGATGCCGAGTTCGGTCACTACGCAAAGGTGTGCATCAAGCGCGGGCTGATATCGCACTTCAGAAAGCAGAGAAGGAGCGCGCACGTTACGGCGTCGCTTGAGGAGGCGAAGACGGTCTGCGGGCAAGAGGATCCTATCGGCAGAGTTATTGAGCTTGAAAACGTCGTGGAATTGAACGAGCGGATCCGGGCGAGCCTGTCCGAATACGAGAACCGTGTATGGGAGCTCCATATTTCGGGGCGATCGGCGGCAGAGATAGCCGAGCTTCTCGGACGGGACGTTAAATCAATAAGTAATGCTTTGCGCCGTATAAGGGTAAAGCTTCGCCGCGAGATCGGCGGAAACGGGCAGTGAAACGGTCACTGCCCGCTTTCGTTTTCGGCGTTCTTTTTCTTGCGCCTGTCCCCGACGGTCACCGCTATACCGGAGCCGATAAGCATCATACCGAATGCCACCCGTATCAGCTTGACGGGCAACAGCCCCGCGACAACGCTCCCCACGACCGTTCCGAGGATTCCCGTAGAAGAGAGCAGCAGGACCGCCCTCCAATATATCTTGCGCCGTGAAAGGTGGAGGAGCATTGAGGCTCCGCCCGAAAACATAAAGAAAAGAAGGTTCATCCCCTGTGCCGCGAGCTGCGGCATTCCGGCGACGGCGGTAAGCCATATCGAGAAGAGCCCGCCGCTTCCGATTCCCATACCCGAAAGCACCGCTATCGCGATCGCGGCGATAATATTTACCGTATTCACTGTCAGACCCTCGTTATAAGGTATATGCCCGACCAGATCACGAGTATCGCAAACAGCCGACGCAGAAATCCGACCTTGAGCTTGTCAAGCAGTATTGCGCCGATTATCCCTCCGATCGCGGCGGGGAGAACGTATATGCCGAATTCGCCGATATCGATCCGTCCGGCGGAGGCGTAGGTGATCGCCGACACCAATGATATCGGGATCATAACCGCCAGCGCATTTGCAAACACGTCGCGCTTCCCGTCGGCATCTGCGATCAGCGGAGTCATACCGAATACGACGAGGATCCCGCCGCCCGAGCCGAGAAGCCCGTTGATAAATCCGGCACAGGCTCCTATCAAAACCAATTTTAACGCCGAGCGGGTACGATCGTTGGCGATCAGAGATTTCATAGACCTTATCCGTCCTTTGATGTGAGATACAATTATTTTTATCCGAAAAAATTAAAATATGTAATTGTCCCCGGGACTATTGAAAAAAAAACGGGTATATGATATAATTTAATATATATTACGTAAATTAAGACGGCTTCAAGCTTTTGAAGCCGAAAGAGGTTATAAATGGCAGACGGTAATAAAGAAAAATCAAAAAAGAAAATAACGGTCACCGAGCGCTCATCGGGATCGACATCCGGAAAAAAGAGCCTTCCCGCATCGGGCGGGTCGAAGAAAGGCGGATCGACTGCCAAAAAGAAGTCGGCAGTATCGAAGAAAAGCGCATACGTTGCTCCGTCCGAGCGCATCGTGCATCAGATAATACCTTTCGTGTGGTATATTTTTGCGCTGTTCTTGCTCATATGCTTCGTCACTCGCGATCTTTTCGGATTGGCGGGGAATGACCGAAACATACTCGGCGCGGCAGGTGAAGCGATATACCGCGTTTTAACGGGGCTTTTCGGCGTCGGCGCATACCTTACCGTGCCGGCGGCGGTCTACTTCGGGATCCTTTGGAAAAAGCTTGTGGATCGAAAGATCGCTATCACTAAAAAACTTAATCTGAGCCTTTGCGGGGCGTTTATTATGTGCGGTTGCGCATTGATTCTTTGCTCTGCGCTTTGTGAGGTGGTTTACGAGGGGAATTGCGGCGTTACGGAATTTCCCGGATTTGCACAGCTCTTTTGGTCGCACGGCGTAAGCGTTGCGGCGGGGGGCGGCGTGATAGGCGGCTCGCTCGGTTGGCTTTGCTATATCGGACTTAAGCCTCTCGGATCTTTCTTGATTATAATTCCCACTCTCGTGATCCTTGCGGTATTCCTTTGCGGACTTACACCGAACTACGTTATCAATATGGTGCGTGCAAGGGTCAAGCTTTCGCGTGAACGCCGCCGTGAGGCGCAGCGTATGCGCCGTGAGGCTGAGGCTGAAGCCGAAGCCGAAGCCGAAGCCGCCCGCGCCGAGGAAGAGGATGACGACGTTCCTTTCGATACGGACCGATTCGAGGAAGAACGCCCTGCACGCGTCAAGATATCCCTCAGAAAACGGCGCAAAGATGACGTCGGTGACGGTGCGGCCGATACGGCAGTTGACGCACAGCCCGAGGAGGGCGCGGTTATGATCGACGGGGAAGATGCCGCCGCGGTTACCCCCGATGCCGACGGCGTTGCTCCCCCCGTTGAGGATAATCCCGAGAGCTTCAAGCTTGACGACGTTTTTAATTCCGAAACTGCCGCCGACTCGTCCGAGACAGCGTCGGCAGATGAAGAACGCCTTGCCGCCGGGCAGGTAATGGCGGATGACGAGGACGACTCCTTCTTTGACGTATCTGCCGGGGCAACAACGGAAGACGGAGAAGGGGAGAACGCAAACGATACGGCACCCGTCAAGCCGCCGTACAACCCGCCTCCGATAAGTCTTTTGCTGGAGGATACCGTGTCGAAGGCGGATCTGTCCGAATCTATCGCGGCGACAAAGAAAAAGCTGCGTGAGACACTTGAGAGCTTTGATATAAGGGTCAAGGATATCGGATATTCGATCGGTCCGACGATAACGAGGTATGAGGTCGTGCCCGAGGCGGGCGTGCGCGTTCGGACCATCGCAAACCTCGTGGATGATATTGCTATGAACCTTGCGACCGTCGGAGTGCGTATCGAGGCACCTATTCCGAATAAGCCCGCAGTCGGCGTTGAGGTGCCGAACGCGGTTCAGGCGATAGTTCACCTTCGCACGCTTGTCGATACCGATTATTTCCGGAATGCGTCGTCTCCGTTGACGGTTGCGCTCGGGCAGGACGTTGCCGGCAAGAATATTTATTTCGATATCAAGAAGATGCCGCATATGATAATTGCGGGCACGACCGGATCCGGTAAGTCCGTATGCATCAACTGTATCGTGTGCAGTCTGCTTTACCGGAACTCCCCCGATGCCGTTAAGCTGATAATGATCGACCCGAAGAAGGTCGAATTCAGTATCTATCAGCACATTCCGCACCTGTATTGTCCGATAATCAGCGATCCGAGAAAGGCGGCGGGCGCGCTTGCTTCGGCGGTTGCCGAGATGGAGCGCCGTTATACGCTCATAGAGGACGTTGGGGTGAGGGAGATAGACGCCTACAATAAGATGATCGCAAAGGATCCCGACCGCGAATATCTTCCCAAGCTGATCATAGTTATCGACGAGCTTGCCGATCTTATGATGATGGCGAAGAACGACGTCGAGCAATTTATCACGCGTATCGCTCAAAAGGCACGTGCCGTCGGTATCCATTTGATCATAGGTACCCAGCGTCCTTCGGTTGACGTTATTACGGGTCTTATCAAGGCGAACGTGCCGTCGCGTATCGCCTGCACGGTAAAATCGCAGGTTGACTCGCGTACCATCATAGACATATCCGGGGCTGAAAAGCTTATAGGTCACGGTGATATGCTGTTCTCGCCCGTCGGACTTTCCAAGCCTATGAGGGTGCAGGGCGCCTTCCTTGAGGACAAGGAGGTCTCCGACGTTGTCGATTACATCAAGGAGCACAACGCACCGGTTGAATATAACAGTGCGTTTATGGACAGCATGGAGGCTGCCGCGGCTAACGTCGGCGAGAAGAAGGTGGGCGGTGCCGCCCTTGATGCCGCCGATATGAACGGGGACGGCGAGGACGTGAAGTTCCGTCAGGCGGTGGAGATCGCCATAAACGAGGGCAAGATATCCACGTCTCTGCTTCAGCGCAAGCTGTCGATAGGCTACGGTAAGGCGGCGAAGATCATTGATATGATGTTTGAAAAGGGTTACGTCAGTGAAGCGGACGGTAATAAGCCGCGTCGGATACTTATAACCAAGCAGGAATTTTACGAAAAGGTAGTCAATAACGATATAAACGCCGACGGCGAATGACCGTTCGGCAGTTGTGCGGAAAACGGACGTACGACCCGTTTTCCGCAATCGTTTTGCTTGATCTTTA
The DNA here is from genome assembly GCA_964461635.1 of uncultured Lachnospiraceae bacterium. GTDB lineage: Bacteria > Bacillota > Clostridia > Oscillospirales > CAG-272 > RGIG3994. Next base: position 14,121 of record CAYWVC010000004.1, on the reverse strand, counting down.
TGTGAGGTATTATGAAAAGACTTTTAAAGTATATGAAAAATTACAGGGTGGAGGCAGTTATTGCTCCGCTCTTCAAACTCTTTGAAGCGATACTTGAGCTTACCGTGCCGTATATCGTTTCGCTTATAGTTGATAACGGTATCGCGCGCGGGGAAGCGGGAAAAGCCTATTCGCTGAAGATGTGCGGCTTGCTCGTTATCATCGGGTTGGTGGGGCTTGCCTTTTCGCTGACGGCGCAGTATTTCTCGGCTAAGGCGGCGTGCGGCTTTGCGGGGGACATCCGCTCCCTGCTGTTTTCAAGAATACAGGGGCTGTCCTTTTCTCAGTTAGACCGAGCCGGCACGGGAACTCTTATTACCCGTATGACGAGTGACGTTAATCAGGTCCAGACCGGGGTCAACCTTACGCTTCGGCTGCTGTTGCGCTCGCCCTTCGTCGTGCTGGGAGCGCTTGTCGGTGCGCTGATCGTCGGCGCATCCTCTCCGTCGACGACTATGGCGTTCGTTATAGTTATTCCCGTGCTTGCAGCCGTCGTTACCGCCATACTTTTGGCGGGTATTCCGCTTTATCGCAAGGCACAGTCGGGTCTTGACGGTGTGACGGGGATGCTTCGCTCCGACCTTGAGGGCGAGCGAGTCATACGTGCCTTTCGTCTTGAGGACCAAAGAAACGGCGAGTTCGTTAAGCGCAACGATCGCTTGAAGCATCTTCAGCTCTTAGCCGGCAGGATATCGGGATTGCTGAATCCGCTGACCTACGTTATCGTTAATCTTGCCGTTATACTGATGCTTTCGCGGGGAAGCCACGCGGTAAACGACGGTGTGCTGACAAACGGCAAGCTGATAGCTCTTTACAATTATCTGACACAGATCCTTGTGGAGCTGATCAAATTTGCCAACCTCGTTATAACGATCACGCGTTCGCTTGCCTGTCTCAGCCGTATTTCCGCCGTAGTGGGCGAGGAGCCCGAGATGCCCGCATCCGAGGGGGCGGCAGTTCCCGTGGCGGGGGCTCCGATCGTGACGTTCAATGGTGTTTCGATGTCCTATCCGGGCTCGTCGGGCACGGTGCTTGAGGGGATAGATCTTTCGGTAAACGGCGGTGAGCGTATCGGCATTATAGGCGGTACCGGATCGGGCAAGACCTCGCTCGTCGGATTGATACCGCGCTTTTACGACGTGAGCTCCGGGAGCGTTGAATTCTACGGTCATGACGTTCGCGAATACGATCCCGATGAGCTGAGAAAGCATATCGGATACGTTTCACAGCACGCGACGCTTTTCCGCGGAACCTTGCGCGACAATATGAGATGGGGGGCACCCGACGCCACTGACGAAGAGATCAACGCCGCGCTCAAGCAAGCGCAGATCGGCAGTATAGTTGACGAAAAAGAGGGCGGTTTGGGATTTATGATAGAGCAGGGGGGCAGAAACCTCTCGGGCGGACAGCGTCAGCGGCTTAACGTGGCGCGAGCCCTTGTCCGCAGACCCGAGGTACTCGTGCTCGACGACAGCTCCTCGGCACTTGACCGCGCGACCGAGACTGCTCTGCGCCGTGCGGTACGTGAGCTTGACTACTCGCCCGCGGTGTTTATAGTATCTCAACGCGTGGAGAGCGTTTCCGATTGCGACCGGATCGTCGTGCTTGACGGCGGTCACGCCGTCGGCGTGGGCAAGCACGGTGAGCTCTATCAAAATTGCGAGGTATACCGTGAGATCTGCGATTCGCAGAAGGGAGGCGAGGCACTGTGAGTAAGACCTATAACAGAACGAGCCTCAAGGCTCTCGGCAAAGTAATGAAGGTTATCAAAAAAAGGAGCCCGCTTATAGTCGGTACGCTCCTTTGTGCCTTGCTGTACGTTATATCAACCTTGCTCATCCCCGTTTTCGTCGGCGACGTTATCGACCTTGCCGTCGGGCAGGGAACCGTAGATTTTACCGCCGTGAATGCCTGCCTTTTGAAGATCGCAGTTGCCGCGCTCGTCGCCGGTGTGTCGCAGTATCTTATGAGCCTCCTGAATAACCGCATAACCTACGGAACGGTCGCCGATATGCGACGTATGGCGTTTGAAAGGCTGCAGCATTTGCCGTTTTCTTACCTTGACAGTATACCCTCCGGTGATATTGTGAGCCGTGTGACCGCGGATGCCGAGCAGGTGGGTGACGGCTTGCTGACCGGCTTTACACAATTCTTTACCGGGATCATTACGATAGTGGGGACTCTTGTGCTTATGTTCGGATCCTCCCCATGGATCGCACTTGCGGTAGTGGTGGTTACGCCGCTCTCATTGGTTGCGGCACGGCTTGTTGCCAAGAAATCTTACGGCTTCTTCCGTGAGCAAGCAAAGCTGCGCGGTGAGCAGACTGCCTTCACAAACGAGATGATATCGGGGCAGAAAACGGTGCAGGCGTACTCGCGGCGCGAGCGTACGCAGGAGGAGTTTGACGAGCTTAACGGTAGATTGAAGCGGGTATCGCTGAAGGCGGTGTTCTGGTCGTCCCTGACCAATCCCGTCACCCGCTTTGTCAACAGCATAGTGTATGCCGTAGTAGCCGCTGTCGGGGCGGTCACCGCGATAAGCAATCCGGCATTTACCGCCGGTATGCTGACGCGTATGCTTTCGTACGCCAATCAGTATACGAAGCCCTTTAACGAGATATCGGGCGTTATCACCGAGCTCCAGGGGGCTATGGCGGCGGCGGAAAGGATCTTTGAGGTCATAGACGCAACACCGGAATCGCCCGATGCCGCCGGTGTGCTTGAACGTCCCGAGGGCGCGGTCCGCCTTGATAACGTGAGCTTTTCATATTCGAAGGATCAAAAGCTTATCGAGGGGCTTGATCTTGACATCAAGCCGGGAATGAAGGTGGCGATAGTGGGTCCCACCGGATGTGGCAAGACCACGCTGATTAACCTTTTGATGAGATTTTACGACGTCGATTCGGGCACGGTATCGGTGGACGGTCAGGCGATCTCGGGCGTGACACGTCATTCCTTGCGCGAGGCGTACGGTATGGTTCTGCAAGAAACTTGGCTTATGCCGGGTACGGTGCGCGAAAACATCGCGATGGGCAAGCCCGACGCGACGGATGAAGAGATACGCGCCGCCGCTAAGAACGCACGCGCCGACAAATTCATCGAGCGCCTGCCGAACGGATATGATACCGAGGTGGGGACGGCGGGTATGCTTTCGGAGGGCGAGCGTCAGCTTATCTGTATTGCCCGGGTTATGCTTACCGATCCCCCGATGCTGATACTTGACGAGGCAACGTCGTCAATAGATACCCGCACGGAGATAAAGATAAAGCAGTGCTTTGACCGAATGACGCAGGGCAGGACCAGCTTCGTCGTGGCACACCGACTGTCTACCGTGCTTGATTCCGATCTGATACTCGTTATGAAGGCAGGAAAGATCATTGAGCGCGGTACTCACGGTGAGCTTTTGGCGGCGAACGGCTTCTACTCGATGCTGTGGAACAGCGGGCGTGCCGCGTCAGCCGAATAACTCGGAAATAAAATTATTGGTATATTCTTCTTTTGCGGCGAAGTCCATAGCTTCGCCGTAAATTTTTTCAAGGGCAAAATGATAGGTCGAAGCGGCTTGGAGCGATGCGAGCGCGGCATCGGTCAGTGCGCCCCTGAGGGTGTCGGCGAGCTTGTATTCGTTGCGGCAGATGCGGCAGGCGACGGGGTCGATAAATCGCTTCATATTGATGCATTTTTCGCCGTGACCGCCGATTTCGAAGGCAAGACCGTGACCCTCGATCAGGATCGCCTCCGTCCTTTCGGGTATCAGCGGATCCACTGCGACGGTGACCTTCAGCCGCTTTTTCTCGGCAAGAGTTAAAAGCTCCTGAGTAAATATATGCGCCGTGCCCTTAAAGTCTGCGATGCCGACGTATCTTGCGGCAACGCGTTCAAAGGTGTCGAGGGTCACGGAACCGTTCATTCCGAACGAGCTCAGTGCGACCTTTGATACAGCGAAACCTTCGCCGTCCGGTATTGCGGAGAGCTCACGTGCCGCCGCGCGCCTGAGCTTTTCGGATATGACGAAGCTCTCGGTTATGGAATCGGCGACCGTTGCCGCTTCCGCGGCGGCTGAAAGATAGCCGTAGGCACGGCAAAAGCAGGATGATTTCTTTCGGTTTAGATCGGCGATACGCTTGCGCTGACCTATCAGTGCCGCCACGTCCCAAAAGCTGCCGAGGTCTATAATGTTATCCCGAACGCCCGGGGCGGCGGTGTCCACCGAATGGGGGAAAGTGCCGTCGAGAAAAAGCGTTTTACCGTCCGTCATTATTGCGTCGAGTGACGAACTGTCGGAGGAACAGTAATAGTAATCCACGGTTTTCCCGCAACGCTCTGCAGCCGACGCGACCTCGTGCATAAAGCGGCTTTTGCCGGTGCCGGGGCCGCCTTTTATTATAAATATTCTCTCGGCTTTGCGTATCAGATCGTTGTAAAAGCTCATAAATCCCTTTCCGCTGTTGACCGCACAAAAGTATTTTTTGGCGAAAGTATGCCCACTCATATATTTACCTCCGGAAGCATTTCTGATTCCAATATATGAGTGGGCAAGTTTATTTGTTATTCGATTTTGGACCTTCTGTCAGTTGCCGAGCTTTACGTCGGCGTAGACGGGGCAATGGTCGGATCCCAAAATGTCACTTTCGGTCATACATATCTTATGATTGCGGAAGGTAATGTATTTATTTCCGAAAATATGGTCGATGGAGTTTCCCGCAGTCGGAGCTTGACCTGCGGCATTGTGGAAGCTGCGCATTCCCGTCGTGCGGCTTTCCGTCGCCGTGAATTCGGCGTCCTTCATTCCGAAGCTCATAACCGCGGCGTAAGCCTTGTTGTTTAAGTCAAAGTTAAAGTCGCCGGTCCAAAGGCAGGGAATGTCCGGATATTTTTCAAGAATGGTGTTCATACACGCATTCATCTGGTTCATATTGTCGACCTTCCATTGAGCCGCTTCCGCAAACATATCTTCGTGCGTCTTGCCGTCGGGCAGATCGTAGTTGCGCGACCACAGCGAAACGTGTATGTTTATTACGGCAAATTGCTTGCCGGAGGCTATCTCCTCAAACACTGCCCAGGCAATGCACTTTGTGTTTGTTTTCGTATATCTCTTTTCAAGCCATTCCTGCCCGGATTCAACGAGACGGTACAGGTCGGTGCGGTATACGATCGGGGTGTATACCTTTGTCGTCGTGCCCTCGTGTGTGTCGTGCGCGGATTTGTAGTTGTATTCTTTAAGCTTGGCAATCACCTTTCCGTAGTTTCCGTTGGCACATTCCTGGAAGCATACGATGCCGGGGGAGTAAGTGGTTACAGAGTTGATTATGTATGCCGCGCGAGTGTCAAGGCCCGAAGTGTTCAGAATATTGTAGGTCATAATGCGCACGGTGGCATCGGTATCGCCTATGGTGCTGACGTCCGATTTACCCTTTGCAAACGTGCCGTCGGCTATCTTCAGGGTGTTGCTTCCGTCGTTGACGAGATATTTTTCAATGAAGAGTGAGACTGCGAGGGTGGAAAGGTAGTCGTTGGTGCCGACGATAACGACCTTGCTGCCCACGAGAGCTACGGCGTATTCACCCGTGGTGAGTTGATCGAGAACGTACTTCGTCTCGTATCGGTTGGTACTGCCGATAAGTATCTCGCGGTCATCGTTCCTTACGCATCCGTCGTCACCGAGTTTGTCAGTCCAATCGTTGGCGGGGAGCAACTGCTTGGTTGTGTCAACCGCGAATACCGACTTGAAGCTTTCGCGCAACTCATTTAAGGAATCCTTTATAACCGTTGACGCCGAGTCGGACCTGACTATCTTATAATCGGATCGGCTGTTGTCAACGACGGTTACAAGTCCGTCCGGGGGTGTATTTTCGTCGCCTGTTGAAGGCGTAACGGTGTTGTCGGATGAAGAATCACTGCCCGTGGGGGCGCCGGTATCCTGCGGCGGTGTCGTTACGTTGCACGCGCAGAGCAGAATGATCGACGCAAGCAACAGGGCAATGACGGAAAGCACTCTTTTCATTTTGTTTCTCCTTTGATCAATGGTTACGGATATTTTACCTTATAGGGGAGGGAAAGTCAAGTGATCCGACGGATATTCGGCGGATAGACCAAACCGTTTTGCACCCGGTTGTGCAGATTGTCGCACGGAGCTGTAACGACTTGTGGTGAAAGAGCATAAAATACGGGTAGATGATTTGTGAAAAATATTTCCCGTAAAAGGTTTCTTTTTTTGTCACTTTATGATATAATAATGCTATGATGAACGGTGCAAAGGAATTTGCTTATGGATAGAATTGTTATTAACGGCGGAAGGCGGCTCAACGGGACTGTAGCTATCAGCGGGATGAAAAATGCCGCACTGCCAATAGTGTTTGCAAGCGTCGTTACCGGGGCTGAATGTACGATTGAAAACATTCCGCCGGTCAACGACGTTTATATGGCTCTTGAGATTATTCGGGAGATGGGTGCCGAGGTGGAATTTACCGATCTTTTTCAGACCTCGGTAAGGATCAACTCCTCCAAGCTCCAACCCGGGAGCGCTCCCGACGATATGGTGTCGAAGATACGCGGATCTATATATCTGGCGGGTGCCGAGCTCGGCAGGTTCGGTTACTCCAGCGTTGCGCTTCCCGGCGGGTGCAATTTCGGCAGCAGACCGATAGATCAGCACGAGAAGGCGTTCCGTACCCTCGGTGCGCACGTTGTCACGGATGAGAGCAGGGTTACCTGCAGTGCGCCCGACGGTCTGAAGGGGACGACCGTGTATTTTGACATCGTGTCGGTGGGAGCCACGATCAATGCTATGATCGCAGCGGTCAAGGCCAAGGGGGTCACCGTGCTTGAGGGGGCGGCAAGGGAGCCCCACATAGTCGACGTGGCAAACTTCCTTAACACCTGCGGTGCGAATATATCGGGTGCCGGGACCGATACCATAAAGATACGCGGGGTGGATGAGCTCCACGGATGCTCCTGTTACAGCATTATTCCCGATATGATTGAGGCGGGAACCTATATGGCGGCAGTGGCGGCTACCGGCGGGCGCGTAAGGGTGACGAACGTTATCCCGAAGCATATGGATATAATATCATCCAAGCTTGCCGAGATGGGCGCGACCGTCGAAGAAGAGGATGACGCGATAACGGTAACGGCGGACGGGCGCCTTCGCGCGGCGAAGGTGAAGACTCTGCCGTATCCGGGCTTCCCGACCGATATGCATCCGCAGTTTTCTGCCCTTATGACCGTCTGTGACGGAGTCAGTGAGGTTCAGGAGACTATTTTCGATACGCGCTTTAAGTACGTTGAGGAGCTCAGAAAGCTCGGTGCCGTGATAAACGTGAACGGCAAGACCGCGCGTATCGCGGGGGTAAACCGGCTTGTGGGAGCTAACGTTCAGGCGGTCGATCTTCGTGCGGGGGCGGCGGTCGTGATCGCGGGACTTGTTGCCGAGGGGCGGACCGTCATCTCCAATACCGACCTTATCCAAAGGGGATATTCGAATATCGTACAGAATTTCAGATCGCTCGGAGCCGACATCGACGAGGTCAGCTACGCGGTACACATATTTAACGAAAATGAATCATGATCGGATTGTGACGGTGACTTGAGAAAGCCGCCTCACAGTATTTCACGCGCCGGGGCTACACGCTTGGCGAAAACATCACTTGGAGATTGCCTTCCCCGGTGGGGGAAGGTGGCAGCCGAAGTCTGACGGATGAGGTGTCATTCACATAAAAGTCACTCCTCATCCACCGCTGCCGCGGTCCCCCTTCTCCCGCAGGAGAAGGCTATTTGCGCTAATATAGCATCACGGCTGTCCCGATGAGTCGGGACAGCCGTGATTTTTGCAATTCGGTATTGCCTTAATTTTCTTTTTTCTTTGAGAGTTTGCTTATCAGCTTGAAGGCAAGCGGTGCTATTGCGACTGCGGCGGCAACTACGGCAAAATACCGCACACCGCGGAGCCACAGCGGTTCGCTCCCGCCGCCGATGAAGATAAAAAGGTACTTCAGCAGGGTCTTGACCGCCATTACTATGGCACCTCCGACTGCGACCTTTATGAATTGGACGGGCAGGGGAGCCTTGACCTCAAATTTTATGAGCTTGTCCTCAAGGGGGTAGAACACGAACGCGCCGAGCGTTGCGCCGACGAGCGTGTATGCGGTCTTTTGCATACTCAAAAGGTTTTCGGCATCAATATCGTCCGGAAAGGTATGGCAGACCGAAAAGATCAAAAAGGCGACCGACGTGAGCACGAATATGCCGAGAATGAGGTATATGAGGTTCGGCTTGCGCTCGGCAAGCTTAAAGAGCGGATAGAGCGCAAATACGAGCACCGTGCCGATGAGTAACGAAACTCCGACGTCAAGCGGAGTGTGGACACCGAGATACATACGTGAAATTGCAACACCGAGAGTCAAGGCGATCGCGGCAACCGTTGACCAACGCTTTTTCAAGAACCTTGCGATACTGCCGTAGGTCCCGACGGCGTTTTGCGTATGACCGCTCGGGAAAGAGTATCCCGTGGCGTCGGCTCTTGCCGATTCAACGATCGTGAAGCTCTCGTCGATCACCCACGGACGCGGGATCATAAAAATGATCTTCAGCATTTGATTGATTATTACTCCCACGTAGCCTACGGTCATAACGAACATACCGTTTCGCTTGTCCACGCACCAATAAACCGCCATAGCGAAGACGAGGAAGGCGACTTCGCTCCCGAGAAAGGTAAACACGGACATTATTACGTTCAGCACCGGGTTTCGGATCGACTCAAAAAAATAAAGGACTTTCATAAGCACCTCCTGCGCCTTTTAATGATATCATAAAAGTTCGGAAAAATCAATAAGCCTGTTGCTAAATCGGCGGATATGTGATAAAATATCTACGTAAAAAACTGTCCGAAGAGGAAAAAATATGAGAGCATACGAAAGATTTCTTAAATACGTGCGGATAGGCACGATGAGCTGTGAGGATTCGACCTCGGTGCCGTCGTCGGAGCGTCAGTTTTCGCTTGCGCGGGTGCTTGTCGAGGAGCTTAACGACCTCGGAATAGAGGCGTACTGCGACGGTAAATGCTACGTTTACGCCGCGATCAACGCGACGGCGGGGTGCGAGAACGTGCCGACAGTCGGATTTATCGCGCATATGGACACGGTACCGGATTTCTCCGGGGAAAACGTCGTCCCGCGTGTTTTTCCGAATTATGACGGCGGGGTACTTGAGATAGGTCACGGAATATCGTTGTCACCCGAGATTTTTCCGCACCTAAAGGCGTTTGAGGGACGAACTCTTATCACCGCGTCGGGCGATACCGTGCTCGGAGCCGACGATAAGGCGGGCGTTGCCGAGATACTTACTCTTGTCGAGCGCTTGACGCGCGGCGACGTTCCGCACGGAAGAATATGTATCGGTTTTACCCCCGATGAGGAGATCGGGCGTGGTGCCGATCACTTTGACGTTGCTCGCTTCGGCGCGGATTTCGCTTATACGGTTGACGGCTGTGCGGAGGGCGAGGTCGTATACGAGAACTTTAACGCCGCCTCCGCAAGCTTTGAGGTCAAGGGCTTCAATATCCATCCCGGAAGCGCGAAGGGGAAGATGATAAACGCCGCGCTTGTTGCGTGCGAGATAAATTCAATGCTTCCGTCGGGTGAAACTCCGAGGGACACCGAGGGCTACGAGGGCTTCTATCACCTTTGCGATATGAGCGGTGACTGTTCTCACGCAAGGCTTGATTACATCGTCCGCGATCACGGTGCGGGAAGATTTGAGGCAAAGCTTGAGACGCTTCGCCATATTGAAAAGCTGATTAACGAAAAATACGGTGCCGACACCGCAGTGCTGGAATTGCGCGAGCAATACAGGAATATGCGGGAGAAGATCGAGCCCTGTATGTACGTTGTCGATATTGCCTGCGATGCGACTCGCGACGTCGGCATTGAGCCGATAACAGAGCCTATAAGGGGCGGGACCGACGGTGCGCGTTTGTCGTTTATGGGACTTCCTTGTCCCAACCTCGGCACCGGGGGCTACGCCTGCCACGGACCGTACGAGCACGCCACCGCAGAGGGAATGGATACCGTTGTCGAGATCTTGCTCGGCATTGTAAACAAAGTAACGAAAATAGAGAAGGGGAACCGAAATGGATCTTATTAAGGCTTGTAAGGATAAAATAATCATCGCCGCGCATCGCGGATCTGCCGGCGGAAATATACCGTGCAACACTATGCCCGCCTACGAGATAGCGGTAAAGCACGGAGCGGATATGATCGAGGTGGACCTCAATATGACCGCCGACGGTCAGCTCGTTATATTCCACCCGAAGGAGGAGCGCGATCACCTCGGATTTTGCGGCAGTATACGCGACTACACTCTTGACGAGATAAGAAGGGTTCTCCGTTACGTCAATTACGACCGCACGCAGACCGAATGGACCCTTTGTACCTTTGATGAGGTTTGTGAAGCCTTTAAGGGCAGATGCTATATCAACGTAGATAAGTTTTGGGATTTCCCGAAGGAAATATCGCAGGCGATACGCCGACACGGGATACAGGATCAGATCGTCGTGAAGTCGGCTCCCAAGCCCCACGTTGCCGACGTGCTTGAGGAATATGCTCCCGAGATAATGTTTATGCCGATTTACAAGAACGTTTGCGGCGAGGTACACGAGCAGCTTAAGAAGAAAAAGATCAACTACGTCGGCGCAGAGCTCGTCTTCTTCACCGAGACCTGCGAGGTAGGCACGGCTGAATTCCGTCAAAGACTTAAGGACGAGGGCTATCTGCTGTGGGGCAACGCTATACTGTATAATTACCGTGTGCCGCTTGCCGCGGGGCATTCAGATGATGCTTCGCTGATCAACGACCCGTCGCTCGGCTGGGGCTGGTTGGCTGATAACGGCTTTGATATCATACAGACGGATTGGGTGATGCCGATGAGCACTTACCTCAACGAAACGGGTAAGCGTTATAAGAAGCTATGACCACCCGTCGCATCTATTATGAAGACAGCTACGCTCAGTGTACGGATACCGAGGTGACCTCCTGTCGGCCGTATGCCGACGGGAAATATGCGGTCACCCTCGAATCTACCGTGTTTTTCCCAGAGGGCGGGGGACAACCCGGTGACGTGGGCAGTATCGGAAGTGCCCGTGCGGTCGACACGCAGGAGATCGACGGCGAGATCCTTCATATTACCGACGCACCCTTGACGGTCGGTGAGCGCGTGACGGCAAAGATAGATTGGATGCGTCGCTTGCGCCTTATGCAGGGGCACGGGGGGGAGCATATCGTTTCGGGGATAGTTAACCGCACCTTCGGGCTGAACAACGTGGGCTTCCATATGGGCAGCGAGGATATCACGGTAGACTACGACGGATTTCTTGACCGTGATGCACTTTCTGCCGTGGAGACGGAGGCAAATCTGGCTGTCGTGCGTAATATGCGAATTATTGCGACCTTTCCGTCCGAGTCCGAGCTTGCGACTGTCTCCTACCGCAGCAAGAAAAAGTTGTCGGGTCAGATAAGGATCGTTACCGTGGAGGGCTTTGACGTTTGTGCCTGCTGTGCGCCTCATCTGTCGCGTACGGGCGAGATAGGAATGATAAAGATACTTGATTCGGTCAAATATAAGGGGGGAGTTCGAGTCCACCTGCAATGCGGGCTTGACGCCCTTGACGATTACCGCAGAAGATATGAAACCGTGCGGAATATAGCGGTAAGACTTTCGTCACCGCAGGAAAGCATAGATGAGGCGGTTGAGCACTTGGAGAGCGAATACGCCGAATGCCGTGCGCGCTGTGCACGCTTGCGTGACGGGCTGCTTGCATTGCGGGTCGCTTCGCTTGAACGCACCGACGGCAATATTTGCCTGATCGAGGACGGTCTTGACGCCGATACGCTTATGCGGTTTGCTATTGCCGCCGCTGAGAAATGCGGCGGAATATGTGCGGTGTTTTCGGGGAGCGACGGGGATTACCGATACTGTATGGTCAGCAGGAGCCGCGATCTTCGCGCCCTGACAGGGACTGTCAACGGTGTCTTGAACGGACGCGGCGGCGGCTCGGCGGAGATGATACGCGGCACTGCCCGATGTGCTCGGGACGAGGTCTTGAGTTGCCTTGACCGAATCTAACGCCGAAGGATCGTAACGGAGGAGATATGCTATGGCGAATATGAACGATTATCTTCTTTGGAGAGGTGACCTGACGTTTGTGCAGTCCGGGGTGAACGAGGTTGACGCTGCCTTGCTTTCGTTCGTCAGCTTTCTTAATATGCGCGGTATAATTTCCGACGGGCTTTTGCCCGATCAAGGGATCGCCTTGGCGGATGCCGTTGACCTTTTCTTCAGGAAGCGGGACGATATTAAGAAGAGCTACGGCGCGATCATTCCCGGTGCAGACATACGGCGGACGGTTACGCTTATGGCAAAAAGCCGAAGGTTTCGCGATGCGAAGCTGTACGGTTACGTCAATCAGCTTAATTATGACCGTCAGGAGCAATTTTCGGCTTATACCGCCGTGCTGAACGACGGCACGGTGTTTGTGGTATTCAAAGGGACCGACGACACCCTTGTCGGGTGGAAGGAGGACCTCAATATGGCGTTCTCCGACGAGGTGCCCTGCCAAAAGAGCGCGGTTGGGTATCTCAATCAAGTCGGACAAGCGTTTCCCGCTTCAACGGTCCGTATAGGCGGTCATAGCAAGGGCGGAAATCTGGCGGTTTATGCCGCGGCACGTTGCGGATCTGATATAAGGGATCGAATATCGCGGGTCTACAATAACGACGGTCCCGGATTTTCCGCGGGCTTTCTTGAGTCGGAGCCTTACCTTGCGATAAAGGACAGAGTGCTGAAGCTCGTTCCGCAGGAATCGATCGTGGGAATGCTGTTGACAAACGACGGCAATTTTTCGGTGATCAGCAGTGAGGGATCGGGTGTCGTACAGCATAACTGTTACCTTTGGCAGGTGCGCGGGCGGCATTTTATCCGCCGCTCGGAAATGACCAAGAAGGCAACCGAAATGAGCCGTGCCCTTAACGAATGGATCAATGAGAAGGATCTTGATACCCGCCGCGCGATCACCGATGCGATATACGACATTGCAACGGCGGATAATGCGCACACCTTGACCGACTTTAATACCGATAAGCTCCTTCTTTGGCGTTCGCTCACCAAAATAGAGCCCGCAAAGCGCGAGCTTGTGTTCCGTGAGCTGACTCAGCTAATAAGAAAGCTCATACGTTCCGGGATGTTCCCGAATATAAAGCAGGATCAAAAAAACATTAACGATAAAGAGGTAAATGAAAGATGAGAAAACTCGGTATCAACACCGGAAACCTTCGCGGCTTCGACGCGCTTGAATGTGTCCCCTATATCAGGGATGCGGGATTTGACTGCGTGTTCACCGGATACAAGGACGATGAGTACGCCGGAAAGCTGGCGGATGCCATTGACCGTGCCGGTATGACCTACGATACGATCCACGCGCCTTTTAAGCACATAAACGATATTTGGGCTCCCGGCGAGAGCGGTGACGCTATGCTGAAAACTCTGACCGATTGCCTTGATTCGTGCGCCCATTACGGTGTCCCCGTAATGATCGTGCACCTCAGCAGCAAGGAAAATGCACCGTGTATAAACGACATCGGGCACGAGCGCTTCGACCGTCTTGTCGATCACGCCGGCGAGGTTGGGGTCAAAATAGCCTTCGAGAACCAAAGAAAGCTTGCCAATATCGCCTTTGCCTTTGAGCAATACGGCAAGCTTCCGCAGGTCGGCTTTTGCTGGGATACGGGGCACGAGGCCTGCTTTACCCCCGGCAGACAGTATATGCCGCTGTTCGGGGATAAGCTGATCGCACTGCATATCCACGATAATATGTGCAAATACGACGGCGACCTTCATATGATCCCGTTTGACGGAATGATCAATTTCTATCGTGTGGGTGAGCAGATCCGCAACTCGGGCTTTACCGGAACGCTGATGCTTGAGGTCATTCAGAAAAACAGCCACTATTACGACGATATTACGCCGGAACAGTACTACGAGAGGGCTTACCGTGCCGTATCCAAGCTTCGCACGATCGTGGACGGGGAATAA
>CAYWVC010000003.1:0-51018 GCA_964461635.1 uncultured Lachnospiraceae bacterium | reverse complement strand
ACACCCACGCTTGAAATGCAATACTCCGTCGGGTTGACAAAAGGGGCGCGTTATAGTATAATAACGGTGAATTTTAGCTTCCGGAGGAGATCATGCAAGTTCTAACGATAATTACCGGTATATTTTCCTTTGTAATGACCTGCCTGTGCTTTTATCAGGCGGTATATATAGCGGTGTCCCTGTTCTGCAAGCCCAAATCGTTCCCGAAGGGGAAGCCCAACCGCTTCGCCGTGCTGATATCGGCGAGGAACGAGGAGAAGGTCATCGGCTACCTGCTTGACAGCATCAACGCGCAGGATTATCCGCGTGAGCTTTTCGACGTGTACGTTGTCGCCGATAACTGTACCGACCGCACGGCGCAGGTCGCGGCGGCGCACGGAGCTGAGGTTTACGAGCGCTTTAATGCCGAGAAGAAGGGCAAGGGCTACGCGCTTGATTATCTTCTCCACCGCATCAAGAAGAAGTGCTCGGGATATTCGTACTACGATGGCTACCTTGTGGTCGATGCCGACAATCTGCTTGATCGGAGCTTTATTACCGAGATAAATAAGGTCTTTTCCGCGGGATACCGCGTGGTCACGAGCTACCGCAATTCCAAGAACTATCCGCAGTGCTGGGAATCCTCCGGCAGTGCCTTGATGCTTTTGCGCGAGACGTTGCACCTCAATAACGCGCGAATGATCCTCGGTAATTCGTGTACCGTCGCGGGAACGGGATTTGTGACGGGGCACGAGATCATCGAGCGTATGGACGGTTGGAACCATTATATGCTGACCGAGGATATCGAATTTTCACTTGAGTGCGTCTCGCTCGGCATAAAGATCGGCTACGCGCACGAGGCGAAGCTGTACGACGAGCAACCGATCACCTTCAAGCAGGTCTGGAATCAGCGTATGCGGTGGTCAAAGGGCTATCTGCAAGCCTATTTTGCCTATTTTATTCCGCTTTGCCGCTCGTTTAAGATCAAGGGCAATCGCTTCTCGGCATACGATATGCTGATGAATAATCTGCCGTTTATGATACTCGGTATCATCGGCACGGTGCTGAACCTCGTAACTATGACGGTCGGCGTGGTGACCTCGGCGTTGACCCCGCTGATGTTCGGTATTATGCTTGTGTGGACGGTACTTAGTATGTACCTCGGAGCCCTTCTGATCGGTGTGCTGATCGGCATTAATGCGTGGAGCGAGATCCGCTGTACGACGGGGCAGAAGCTGAAGTCATTTCTGCTTTTCCCGCTTATTATGGTCGTTATCTTCGCAACCTCGATCGTGGCGATCTTCCGCCACGTAGAGTGGAAGGCGATCGAACACGTCGGCGCTATGACGCTCGACGATATTGAGAAGAGCAAAAAATAAATTTTCCTACCGGAAACAGTGCCCGAGGGGATGGGATCACCCTTGATTTAAAAAAGTCCGATTTTTTGACTTGGAGGAAACGGATATGAAGCTTAGTACTATGACCAACCTATTCTACGAGAACACGCCGGACAAGGAGGGCTTCGTACGGTCCTTAAGAAAGACGCACGCGATCGGCTTCGACGCGATAGATTTTTGTATGTGCCCGATGCAACGCAATCAATCCGAGCTTTGCCTTGATGATTGGGAATACACGCTTGAGCGTATAGTTGCCGTGAAGGAGGAGCTGGGACTTGATATCGCACAGTCGCACTTGCCATATCCCACGGTTGCAAGAAGGCGTAAGACTCCGTTTGATCCCGGGTGTGAGCAGAACGAGTTCTTTCGGAATATGACCGAGCGCGCGGTGCGGATCTCCGGAGCTCTCGGGGTAAAGTGGGCGGTCGTTCACCCCGTGGAGTACGAAACGCTTGACGATGAGCTTTGCCACAAGCAAATGCTTGATTATAACCTCAAGATATACGGACCCATTCTTGAGCTCGCGTCCTCGCTCGGTGTTGGGCTTGCCTTCGAGAATATGGCGGACGTTGACGGCGGCAGGCGCTCCGGTGTTTACGGTGCCGAGCTTTGCGATATAGTGAAAGCTTTTAACGACCCGTACGTCGGTATCTGTTGGGATTTCGGTCACGGCAACCGTGTGTTTAAGAATCAGATCCCGCAGATAAAGGAGATCGCGCCTTACCTCAAAGCCACTCACGTTGATGACAACGTCGGCAAGGACGACCTTCACACCCTGCCGTTCTTCGGCAACGTAGATTGGCGAAAGATAATGCCTTTGCTCAGCGAGATAGGCTACGACGGGTGCTTTAACTTTGAGCTTGCCGTGTGCAAGCGTATGCCGCCCGAGATGGTAGAGCCCACCGTTCGGTATATCTACGAGATGGGCAGGTACCTGCTTACCCTTGCAAAGTAAAATATAAAAAGCTTCCGGTCGCTTCTGAAAGAGGCAACCGGAGGCTTTTTGTTATTTGAAATATCCGCGGTAATCTATGCGGACCGACGCATTCGGGAAGAGCTTGCCGTAAAGATCGACGCAATAATCGTCGGTCATACTTGCGATGTAGTCGACCACGATTCGGTCGGGGTCCTCCTCCTCGCCGTACAGCGGTCCGCGACCGACGCGGAACTTGTTGATAAAGTTGATGTGGTGGGTGAATACGGTTGAGCTCCGGTTGTCGGTGCGCAGGTCGCTTAGGAGCTTTTCGTATATTGCCGTGAACATAGGCTTGACGGTGGTCTCCATCTGCGATTTGATCGAGTCGCTCTCGTATATCAGCGCGTAGTTCTCGGCTTTAGCCTTGCGCAACGCCTCAAAGTGCTCTTCGTCCATTTTTATATAGGGCTTGCCGTAGCTGTTTTCGATGATATTCACTATCATATTATTGATGATCTCGGAATTGTACGAGCCTATCGCGCCCGAGTAGAAGCGGTCGGGGGATATGAGGTCGGCGCGCTCGGCATCCTGCCTGTCCTTGCCGAGGTATGCGATGATGTCGGCAATGCACACGACGCAAGCCTCAAGCGTGGCGGGGAAGAGCTCACGCATATTTTTTCGGTCGTCGGTGCTGGCGGCGATTATCCGGTCAAATTCGGAAAAGTCGGTGACGGGAACGGGCGCGTAGGTGTCGCGCTCAAATTCGCCGTTGTGCGCGGCTATGCCGTTGAGGGTTTGAAGGCTTATATTATACGGAAATATTCCGTCAAGCACCCTGACCGATTGAATATTGTGGGTGAAGCGCTTGCCGGTGTGCTCACGGTATATTTGGTCAAGGAATTTCTCGCCGGCGTGACCGAACGGGGTGTGCCCGATGTCGTGACCGAGCGAGATCGCCTCAATCAGGTCGGCGTTAAGGTTCAGTGCCTTGCCGATCGTGCGTGCGATCCTTGACACGAGCTGAACGTGCAGACTGCGCCGCGTCAGGTCGTCGTTTTTGTAGAGCGAAAAGACCTGAGTCTTATCGGCGTAGCGGCTGTAATACGGGCAGTGCATTATTTTGTCTATATCTCTGACGAAGGCGGTCCTCCAGACCGAAGCCTCGTCGTGCTTGCTCTCATTTCGCCTTATAACGAGTTTCTCGTCAAAGGCAAGCTGCGGCAGGTTGCCGCTCGCAAGATCGTGCGTCATACGTTCGGTCAGTGCGGGCGACAGCTCTTCAAATTTGGGCATATACTTGCCTCCTTTCAATTCGTTGCTTCGTTTATATCTCCTCCGAGCGTGCGGAGGAACTCAAAAAATCCGGGAAAGCTCTTTGACACCGCCTCGCTGCCGTCAAGTTCACCGCCGTACCGTAGCAGGAGCGGAGCAAGTGCCATGGCGATCCGATGATCCCCGTGACTGAGGCACGTATCTGTCGGCGGATGCAAGGTTGATCTTGCGACAGTTATCGCATCATCTGCTACCTTTACCGTCGCGCCGAATTTGCTCAGCTCATACGCCATAATACGTCCGCGGTCGGATTCCTTGTACGCGAGTCTTGAGGTGCCGACCAACCTTCCGCCCCCAAACATTGCCATAAGCGTGAGCAGGATCGGGGCAAGATCGGGGCATTCGTTGACGTTGATCACGGTGTTGCCGTGCGTCACTCTTGCAAAAAGCTCGGGATAGATCGAATCGGGCTGCAGACCGTTTGACGGTGCCCCGAGTACGGTGATACCGTGACCGACGAGCCTTAGCGCCTCCAACACAGCACTGCCCGAGCTGTCCCCGGGAACGGTAAGCTTGGTGCCGTGAAGCGGTTTACCGCCGACGCGGATGACCGATCCGTTGCGCTCGGCGTATCCGCCGTGCGCCCTTATCGCGCTTACGGTCAGATCGACGTATCCGAGACTGCCGCATTCTCCGATCAGCTTTATTTCGCTACCGTCCGCAAGCCTTGATAGCGCGATCATCAGCCCGCCCGCAAATTGACTGCTGACGTTGCAGGGAACCTCAAAGTGCCCGGGTGCTAAAAGTCCGCCGACCGTCAGGCGGCTTCCGCCCTGTACAAAGGTAAAGCCCTTTTCGGCGAAAAGAGATTTATATACGTTCTGCGGTCTTGCGGCAAGCTGATCGGACAGCTTGAAGGTGTACGTTCGCTCCCCGTTCAGACACATCGGGATTATGAACCTTAGCAAGGTTGCGCTGTCTCCGACCGGGATAGCGGAGCTGCACGCCGTGTTCGGAAAACTCAAATTTCCGTTGATGCGCACGCTTCCCGAGACTGCCGTGATTTCGGCTCCGAGTTCTTTTACGCAGTCAAGGGTCGAAAGAATGTCATCGGAGTCTCCGATTCCGCTCAGTATGCTTTCTCCGCGGGATATGCATGACAGCAGGATATGACGTATCGCGATGCTCTTTGACGGTGGAGGCGATGCTATTCCGTTCAGAGAGGAGGGGCGGAAACGTAATCTCATACCGTTATTTCGCCGTGTATCCTCAGATATTCGTAAAATACCTCAGACGCTCCGACCTCGGTGCAAGCCGAGGTCACGCTGTCGGGAAGCTCGACCACGTCGGTCACGCCGACGCGCTTGAGCAGAATGGTGAAAACGTGCCGCAAGGGATCACTTCCGCCTACGTAAAGCGGCATTCCCGGGCGGCAGACCTCGGCGGTGTTGACGATATCGTCGTGCAATGCCGCTCCGACGAAGAAGTTGCCGCTCTCTTCCCGCGTAAGGTCGCCCCACATTGTGGCATTACGCGCCATTATGACGCTTGGCGAGGTACCGTGCTTTTCGGCATAGTCAAAGCCGAAGCAGAGCTTATCCTCGATTATCTCGGATATGAGCGGGGAGGGCAGAGTATGACGAAGTATCGTATTATTTGCGACCGCCGCCATAAAATCACCGCACATTCCCGTCTGCATAACGGATATTTTTCCGTCACTGTCGATATACAGCGCTTTATTGTACGTCCCCGGCAGGGCAAGGGTAAAATCGCCCTTTATGCCGCAGAGCTTCATAATTCCGTACGTTTCACATTCCTCGCCGCTCATAGAATCAAGGTGCTCAAGCCGCTCGATCGCGGAGCCCTCGCTTATCGGCGCGGTTCTGACGCCGGGGATGAAGAGGAAGGGGATTTGCGGGTATTCGGGAAGGCGAACGGCTTGCGATCCGAGAGCACTCTCGTGTACGCCGGCGGGCATCATCACGTGCGGAACACGGTGGATCCCGACGTCGGAGGCGAGTATTCCGGAGCATACGATCGCCTGTACGTCGGCCGCGGTCATTCCCTTGGATGCGAGCAGCTCGTCGACCGCTTCGGTAAGTATACCTATAAGAGGGAGGCGGGGTGCCTCCTTTGATGAAACGAGAGATTTTTTCTTTACCTCGGCAATTATATTGCCGTCGGAGATGAGTCGGCAACGCATATTGGTCATGCCGCAATCAACTATTACGAGCAACGTTTGTTCCTCCTTGCTTTTGAGTATATATATTATAAATCACTTTTGGTCTTATGTCAATCAAAAACTTATTTTCACAGTTGCATATTGATAAATAATGTGATAAAATGTGAGGTAATAAAAGCTATACCGAAAGGAAATTACGATATGAAAAAAACAGTTATGCAAAAATACGCACGTCTTATCGCGCGCAAGGGCGCAAACGTGCGCCGCGGACAGGACGTTATAATCAACGCATCGCTTGATCAGCCCGAATTCGTATGTATGGTGGTTCAGGAATGTTACCGTGCCGGAGCCGCGAAGGTAACGGTCGATTGGAGCTATCAGCCCTTGACCAAGCTCAATTATCGCTACCGCTCGCAAAAGGTGCTTGATACTATCGAAAAATGGGAGCTTGCCCGCCTTGAGCAACGGGCAGATACGCTTCCGGCTATGATCTACATTGAATCGGAGGATCCCGATGGGCTCAGCGGTATCAATCAGGAGAAGGTGTCGAAGGCTCAGCGTGCGAGATATCCGCTGATCAAGCCGATACGCGACAGGATGGAGAATAAGTACCAGTGGTGCATCGCGGCGGTGCCCGGTGAGAAGTGGGCTAAGGCGGTATTCCCCGAGCTGCGGGTAAATCAGGCGATGGAAAAGCTTTGGGAGGCGATACTCTATACCTCCCGTGCCGACGGAGAGGATCCCGTTGCCGCGTGGAACGAGCACAACGCCGATCTTAAGGCAAGGTGCGAGTACCTTAATTCACTCGGTATCGACGAGCTTCATTATACCTCGTCCAACGGTACCGACCTTCGTGTCGGACTTATTCCCGACGCGCTCTTTTTGGGCGGCAGTGAGTTTACCCTCGGGGAGGGCAGGGAGTTCAATCCGAATATTCCGAGCGAGGAGGTCTTCACCTCGCCTATGCGAGGCAGAGCCGAGGGCAAGGTGGTCTCGACCCGTCCGCTCTCGTACCGCGGTGAGCTGATCGAAAACTTTTCCGTTGAGTTTGAGGGCGGCAGGGCCGTTCGCGTCAGTGCCGAGCGCGGAGAGGCTCTGCTAAGCGATATGATCTCGCTTGACGACGGTGCCGCGTACCTCGGCGAGGCGGCGCTCGTGCCGTACGATTCGCCGATAAGAAATTCGGAGATAGTCTTCCGCAACACTCTGTTTGACGAGAATGCCTGTTGCCATCTGGCGCTCGGTATGGGCTTTGCCAACTGCATTAAGGATTACGGCAACTATACTCTTGACGAGTGCCGTGAGAAGGGAATAAACGACTCTATGATCCACGTTGATTTTATGATCGGTTCCCCCGATCTGTCGATCGACGCGATCACGCGAGACGGACGTACGGTCGCCATTTTCCGTGACGGAAATTGGGCATTCTGAGAAAAGCAAGCGGAGAACGTTACGGCGGGCAGGACGAATGGTCCTGCCCGCCGTAAAGCATTTTGGTTATTCCCGGCACAGCGCATCGAGCCGTTTAACAGTCTCTTGGATATCTTCCTCCGTCGTGCGGGGATTTATCGTGCACAGCCGTATTACCTTGTTCCCGTGAAGCTCCGTCGTGAACACCTGCGCAAAGCCGCTTCGTGTAAGCTCTGCCGCCGCCCTGTGATTGATCGCGTCACGCTCGGCTTCCGATGAAATGTCGCTCGGCGCGTAGCGGAAGTTAACGATCCCGAGCTTTGCGGAGGAGACGATCTCCCACCCGGGCAGGCTCCTTACCGTTCGCTCGGCAAACTCTGCCATACCGCATCCGTGATCGATTATACGCCCCATCTCGTCACTGCCGAGTACCTGAAGCGTTATCCAAAGCTTCAGCCCGCGCGCGGGACGGGTAAGCTCGGGACCGAGGTCCCAAAATTCGATGCTGTCGGGAGAAGCCTCCGCATCCTTCAGATATTCGGGGTGCGCATCAAAGCTGTTTACAAGCGTTTTACGGTCGCGCACGAGCACCACGCTGCACCCGTAGGTCTGAGCCATCCACTTGTGGGCATCCCAGCTTAGGCTGTCGGATCTTTCAATGCCCGCAAGCTCGCGACGGTGAGTCTCCGACAAGAGAGCCGACGCACCGTAGGCTCCGTCGACGTGCATCCACATCCCGTGGCTCTCGCAAATATCCGCGATAGCATTCAGCGGGTCGACGCTACCCGTGTTTGTCGTTCCTGCGCTCGCCACCACTGCGAAGGGCTTTTTGCCTTCGGCAATGTCCTGCTTAACTGCCGATGACAGGGCATCAATGTCCATTCTAAAGCCTTCGTCGGTCGCTACCGTATGTATCTGACTGTTGGCAAAGCCGATGATATGAAGCCCCTTGGCAACCGAGGAATGAGTTTGATCCGAAACGTATATCACTGCGTTTGTGCGTTCGTTGAAGGTGAGCTTTGCATCCCTTGCGGCGGTAAGAGCCGTGAGATTGGCAATGGATCCGCCCGAAACGAAGAGCCCACCGGAGCTGTGCGGATATCCGGCAAGCGAGCACATCCAGTTGACGAGGTTTTTCTCAACCCTGTCGACCGTCGGAGCGTTCATCTTGCAGCTTGCGTGGGGGTTCACCGCATTCGTCATAACGTCCCCCATCCACGAGAGCAGGGAGAGGTTGGACGGCACGCAGGAAAAACTTCTCGGATGCTGCGCCAACGATGATGACGAATAAACGTCGCGGAGCATTTCCTCGTATACCTCGGCGGCGTCGCGCCCTTCTTTCGGCACTGAGCTCGCCTTTACACGCATCACCGTCTCGCTGTCAACGGCGGGAACCACCGGATGATCCGCAATGTTTTCGTAAAAGCTTACGGTTCTTGCAACGAAATCCTCCAACAGCTCCTGTATCTGCGCGTTATTATAGTACATTATTAACGACTTCCTTACTTGACAAATTTTCGCTTATATGATATCATAAAAGCATCAATTTGTAAATTTCATATATGTAAAGAAAATGTTTACATTATTTTATCATAACGGTGCTTGTTTGACAGTTTACGATTATTTTGCGGCTTGTCTTGCTTGCGTCTCGTTGCGGCAGAATGGAGATTTGTATGGAAATTCGCAACCTTGTGACCTTTGTTAAGATAACCGAATCGCTCAATTTTTCAAAAACGGCGGAAGCACTCGGATACTCTCAATCTGCCGTTACGATGCAGGTAAAGCAGATTGAGGACGAGCTCGGCGTTCAGATTTTTGAGCGCTTTGGCAAGCACGTACAGCTGTCCCCCGCGGGAGAGAAGCTGTTGCCCTATGCGCTTGAGATACTTAACTCGGTTCAGCTGGCGAAGGACAGTATCAATGCATCGGGGGTCTTTCATGGCAAGGTCAGGCTCGGCACCTGCGAATCCTTTGTGATCAGCGTGCTGCCGCAGATATTTATAGAATTCGGCAAGACCTACCCGGAGGCCGAGATCAGCGTTTCGACCGCCGAGACCGAGGAGCTCTTTGCGAAGCTGCGCCGTAACGAAGTCGACGTGCTGTATTTTTTGGACAGACAGATATATTGCCCGGATTGGATAAAGGTCCTTGAGCGGCCGGTTAAATTTCATTTCGTCGCTTCGCCGTCCAATCACCTGGCAAGGAAGAAAAAAATTCCGGTGAAACGGTTGGCGAACGAGCCGCTTGTTTTGACCGAGCGGGGGATCAGCTACCGTTACGCCGTTGAGCAGGTGTTTGCCGAGCGCGGGGTTGAATTGCATCCGTTTCTTGAGATAGGAAATACCGAGATAATAACGCGCTTCGTTGCCGAGGATCGCGGAATATCCTTTCTGCCCGAATACGTGATTGCCGACGGAGTGAATAACGGTTCGTTGGTGATCCTTGATACCGACTGCCCGGAGATAACTATGTGGAGTCAGGTCGTATATCATCAGAACAAATTCGTTACGGCTCAGCTTAAACATTTGATCGATATAATCGTCTCGGATTCCAAAATATAACGTTCTTTAATAAACCTCGCCGCCGCGCCGATATTCGGCGCGGCGGCGAGGTTTATTACGTTGCCTTGCTGTCGGTCAGACGCACGAAAAGAGTAACGGAGAAGGTAAAAAGCGACAGCGATGCGCCGGTGCGCAGGATCAGATATACAGACGTTACCCAAAGCGCGAACAGAAACAGAAAGGAGACCGCCCCCGCAAGCTTTCCGTCGGCAAACCGATCCGAGATAAGTGAAAGCGCACAGCTTAGGATCCGTCCGCCGTCGAAGCTCTTTATCGGGAGCAGATTCAGTATTGCCAGACCGACGGATGCCGCTATGAAGAAGCAAACGGATTCAAATAACGCACCGGAGGTAAGTGCGGTCATCGGAAGCGCATACGCCGCGCCGAGCAGATTTGAGACGGGTCCTGCCGCCGCAAGTGCTATTTCTTTCCCGTACGGAAGCTCGGCAGTGTCCACCTCAAGTCTTGCGCCCAAGGGACCGAGCGAGAATCGGTTTGGCTTTATTCCGATCAATGCCGCCGCGACGAGGTGACCTCCCTCGTGTATTATCACTGCCAAAAGCGTTGCAGCCGCAGACAGCGGCTTCCCCGAGATAGCCAGCGCCGCAAGAACGGCACCGATGGGAAGAAGCTTTATGACAAAGTGCAATATTTTGCAGTTATTATCAGACCTCATACCGCATTTTATGTGTGAACGTGTTCGAATATTCCGCTAAAACAGGGAAAAAAGGGCTGAAAAGCCGGGCGCGTCATCCAATATACGGTTTGAAGACCGTATATCGAAATTTGTAAAATATTAAAGAAAATCCAAGAAACGCGCTTGACAATCATAAGACCGTATGATATAATGTGTCCGAAAGATAATGTACACTGTAAAAATCGGGAGGAGACGGGCTGTGAATCTTCAGATAACCGACGAATATATTCCGGGAACGGTATTGCGCAAACACGATATGGGGAACGTTACCGGGCTTGCCTTCTTACATAAGATATTCTATATCACCGATGGAATTATGCTGAACCAAATTCGGGAGATCTCGGGCATTGACGGCACGACTCTTCAAAATTGGACCAAGCGCGGATGGGTGGAATGCTCTAAACACAAGAAATATGACATTGAGCAGGTGGCGCACATTCTTCTGATCAATATGCTGAGAAGCTGTATGCAACTCGATCACATATCGTTCCTCGTTCAGTACGTTAACGGCGTAAACGGGGGCGGTGTGAGCTATACCGAGATATATGATTACGCTTGCCGCGTGCTTGATAAGATAATGACCGATGACGTGAGCGTCGGTGGCGTGACCCTTCGCCGTTGCATATTGGCGGTCACTGCGGATCGGACGGAGCGGCCGGTGGAGGAGCGCAAGCGCTTGACGACCGTGTTGGAGATTGTTATAATGGCGTATTACGCCGCGTTGATCAAGGGATATTCCGACAGCAGAATTGCGGGACTGATCGGCAATGAATAAATGAATATGCATACGGGAGCTACGATAAGCTCCCGTATGCTTTTTGAGCGGGCCCGTTTTTGGCGGTGTTGACAAGCCGTTTGCTGTTTGGTATAATTATTATGGAATATATTGACGAATTATGCCGGATCGGGGTGACTTAAGTGAAGCCTTCATTATTATCGAAATTATTGTGCGCGTTGGCGACGTTTGCTCTGCTTTTAACCGTTTTCCCCGTGTTTGCGGAGAATGACTTGACGTTCTCGTACGAGCCGGAAGGGGAGCCCATAGAAACAGCTGATGCCTTTCTGTATGAAATGAGCACGGACGGTGACTATTATCTTGAAGCAGATATCACTCTTGATGAATCTTATGAAAGCGGGTGCTTTTACGGCACACTTGACGGCAACGGTCACACGGTCACGCTAAGCGGATGTCCGATGTTTTCGGAGTTTGCCGGGACTCTGAAAAATACTATTATTGAAGGAAAAGTTTCATTGCCCAAGCAAGACGCCGTCGGTTCGGTGTGTATCAGTGTATTGGATGATGCCACATTTGAGAACGTCGTCGTCCGTGCCGATGTCGCGAGCAAAAGTGGCAACGCCGGCGGATTGGTCGGTCAGATTGACAGCGATCAGTGCACCGTTGCTTTTTCCAATTGTGTTAACGAGGGGACGGTTACGGGTAAACAGCACGTTGGCGGATTGGTGGGATATTCAAAATCTTTACAGCTTTCTTTTACCGATTGTGAAAATCACGGCGAGATAACGAGCAACGGCGGCAACGCCGGCGGATTGGTCGGATATTTCGGGATTTCGAAATCTTATAAAGCAAAAATGACCGTTAGCGCAAAAAATTGCATCAACACCGGAAATGTTTCCGGAGCATCGTCTGCCGGCGGGCTGATCGGGTGTATCGAAAGTTCAAACGCAGTGCTTGACAAATGCGCAAATTCGGGCGAGGTAAGTTCGGACGGCACTGCCGCGGGTATCATTGCCTCGGCGGGAAGCGGTGACGGCAAGGTCTGCTTGGCCGTGTCCGACTGTAGTAACGTCGGGGATGCCGGTGGCGGCACGACTCAATATGCCGCCGGGATCATCGGAAAGGCAACCTGTGCTCCTTCGCCGTCGAGCAAAGTTAAGAATTGTTCGAACTTCGGAATGGTATCTGCAAGCGTTGTCGGCGCGCAGATCATAACTCTGATGGAGGGGGCGATGTCCGTTGAGGCTTCTTTGGCGGCGGGCGGAGACAGTTGCGGTGACGGGACTGCCTGCGTTATCGGAAATCTCGGGGATTTGAAGGACGGCGGCTGTGCCGTTTCGGATATTGTGATTTACGGATTCAACGACGGCGATACGTTCGAACTGCGCGATGACGGGAAAATGATGTCGATCGGGGAAGCCGTAGAGAAATCTCTCGGATCGACGGCTGAGGAAGCGGCGTTGGGACGGTTGCTGGAAATCGGATTTTCGATGCCGTATCTTCACGACGGCGGAATGGCTCTCGGGATAAGCGGAGCTGTCGACTCACCGAAAACAAGGGTCAGCGTTCGTGTCTGCATTCAGAAGGGGCTTTACGATATAATAAAAAGCGAGATTGAGTCGGTCGGAATTTTGATTGCCGACGGGAAGACCGTGAATTCGTTGGGCGGTTTGACGCTTGAAACCTTAAAGAAATACGATGACAAGAACGGAGGGTTCTTTCTCAACGAACCGCAAAGTACCGGGCTTCTTTCGGAACGGGCCGACAAATACGATATTTGCGCCGAGCTTGACGGCAAGAAGGTTTCGGGCGCGACCGTCTGCGCCGTCGGATATATTTTGTTCAAAGACGGCACGGTCAAGTACGGAAATATTGACCGAATGAGTGTGGCGGAGCTCGCAACCCGCGCGCTTGAAGACGTTTCGGATGAGTCTGACGGTGTATACCGTTATCAAACGGATGACGAATTTTATAGCCCGTATTCACCGGAATTTCGTGAAAAACTTGATAAGATTGCCAATGGCTGAAACTAATATGCAAACGTCCTCGGACGGCGAATAATGCCGTCCGGGGCTCTTTCTTTTTTTGTTGCCGTTGTGGTGGAAAATGGAGACGACAGGGGATTTTGAACTAAGCAAATTAGCAACAGATATGGAAAATCAAGGCATTGAAAACCTGCCGACCTCCCTCAAAATGAAAAAAATCGGATTTTCGCTTGATTTTGGGCGGAAAAAGGCGAAAATTCGCGGTTTTATTTTGCTTAAAAAATTGAAAAAAGCTCTTGCAATTCGAGAGATTGTGTTATATAATATAAACACCCCGGTGGTGGAAAGTGGGGGAAAATGGGGCGAAATGGTGCCCGTAAGGGGGTTCTCGGATATGACGCTGGTCTTTCGGCATAATCTTGACGCGAAAAACCGTCTTTTTATACCCGCAAAGTTCCGCGAAGAGCTGGGAACCGAATTTATGATTGCGGCTAACCTTCATAAGGGGGTTAACTGCCTTAACGTCTACTCACTTGACGAATGGGAAAAATACATCGCGCCCATAAGGAATATACCTAGGGTCGAAGCCGAGAAGGTGCTTCGAAAGCTGAACCGTCTTGCAGTGAAGGTCAGCCCCGATTCGCAGGGCAGAGTGCTCTTGCCCGAGCAGTTGACCGATTTCGTCGGTGCGGATGCCGATCATCGGGCGATGGTTATTAACGGATGCGGATTTTTTGCCGAGATCTGGACCGCCGAGGAATACGACGCGATGATAGACGCCGAGGATTCCGACGGTATAGCCGAAACGCTCCTGTCATACGGACTGTAAAGACAGATGAACGAGGATAATATTGTTTTTTCACATAGCCCGGTCATGCCGGATGAATGTATAGAGGGACTTAACATTCGTCCGGGAGGGATCATCGTGGACGGTACGGCTGGGGGCGGCGGTCACTCTTATCTGATCGCCGAACGCCTTATCGGAGGGGAACTGATAGCGATAGATCGCGATTCAGCCGCGATCCGGGCTGCGGGCAAGCGGCTTGAGGGCTTCGTCGACAGAGTGAGGCTTGCCCGCAACAATTACAGGGAATTGCGCCGTGTCTGTTCGGACCTCGGCGTGCAGAAAATAGACGGACTTTTGCTTGACCTCGGAGTGTCGTCGTATCAGCTCGACACGCCCGAGCGCGGGTTCTCGTATATGGCGGATGCTCCGCTTGATATGAGGATGTCGCAGGACGATGTGCTGACTGCGTACGATGTTGTCAACGGATATTCGGAGAGCGAGCTGAAGCGCATCCTATTCGAATACGGCGAAGAAAGATTTGCGCCGCGGATCGCCGCGGCAATAGTGCGCGCGAGAGAGAACGCTCCGATACGTACGACGGGCGAGCTCGTGGATATCATAAAACTTGCAATGCCCGGCTCGGCGAAGGTCGGAGGGCATCATCCCGCCAAACGGAGCTTTCAGGCTATCCGTATAGAGGTGAACGGGGAGCTTGCCGCGATAGAACCGACGATACGCGATGCGGCGGATATGCTCAATCCCGGCGGCAGGATAGTGATAATAACGTTTCATTCCTTGGAGGATCGGATAGTCAAGCAGACCTTTTCCGATCTTGCGACGGGCTGTATCTGCCCGAGGGAGCTTCCGGTCTGCGTTTGCGGACGGAAGCCTATACTTAAGCTTATAACCAAGAAGCCCTTGCTCCCGAGCGAGGGCGAAATAGAGAAGAATCCGCGCTCACGGAGCGCAAAGGTGAGGATCGCCGAAAAACTATGACGTGAAAAGGGGGATGCGGCATGGCTGCACGCGAGAAAAACGGATACGGAGCTTCTGTGAACCAGCTCTGCAATAAATTCAAGGGCAGAGGTGCCGCCGCCAATGCAAAAGCCGAGGCGGACCGTCAGATCACCTCGGAGCGTGAAGCCCCCAATGCTTATTTCGTCGCGAGAATGGATCGCGGCGAGATTTCGGCACGCTTCCGCACAGGGGAGTACAACGGCAAAAAGTATATGACTACCGGTGACTTCCTTGAAAAATACAAGACTCACAGAACAGAGGCGGGGGAGATCTACGTTCCCCACAAGCCGTCGGTAAATACGCGCGAATTCAAGAAATCCCGCGCGCAGAATCCCGCTCCGGCGACGCCCCGTACCGAGGGAACCGCATCGGCGGGCGTTGCAGAGCGCAGAGCTCCCGCATCGGGGGCGGCGGCGTATGCTACCCATTCGGCACATCGGGCACAGAGGCACGACCCCCAAGCCGACACGATAATTATGCCGGCAACAAAGACGACGGGGAAGATCAAGGGGCGGGTTGCCAAACT
Source organism: uncultured Lachnospiraceae bacterium (assembly GCA_964461635.1). Classification (GTDB taxonomy): domain Bacteria; phylum Bacillota; class Clostridia; order Oscillospirales; family CAG-272; genus RGIG3994. The sequence goes on along the minus strand of CAYWVC010000003.1, from coordinate 35,553 downwards.
CTTTGCCACTTGGTTCGCCACCGACGGAGAGAAGAGAAGCAACGAACCGAAGAAGAAGAAAAACGTGCCCGTCGCTATGATAGGTTTTCTCGTATCGGTTGCGGCGGCGATGTCGATGATCGTCGGAACGACGGTTATGAGCAGCGATTCGCAGAGCGAGGTCGCATCGCTCAAGTCGGAGATAAAGGCGCTTGAGGCAGAAAGGCTTCAGCTTGAGGAAGAGCTTGTCAAGAAGGATGACCTTGTTATGATAAGCACGTATGCCGAGGAAAAGCTCGGTATGATCAGAATGGATTACGTTTCGGCCGTTTATCTGCCGGCGCGGGAGAACGATGACGTTTACGCGGTGACAAATGACGGCGGCGAGGGCTTTGCCTCGTTGCTCAGCGCCATTTACGGCGGTTGAGAATAATTCACACACAAAAATAATATAATATGTGTGAATATGCGTAACCGGTAATATCAGCAATGAGGAACGGTGAAGAGCAGGGCTCGTGCCTGTTGACAGCAATACAGGCCTGAGCTCACGGAGCTGATACACGGCGGCCCATCCGTGTATCGGCGTCCGGGTCTCTGCGCCGTTCATTTTTTAAAATCAGGAAGGAGCTGCTTATGCTCGGAAAAAAGCGAATGAACGTCCCGAAGCGTACGGCTGTGATCGCCGTAATACTTGCCGCGGCAGGTGCGCTGCTGCTCCTTCGCATACTGATACTTCAAACCGTGAGCTACGGGAAATATCAGACTAAGGTGCGGGACGAGATCACGACGGAAAGCTCGGTAAAGGCGAAGCGCGGTACCATCTACGACCGCAACGGAAAGATCCTTGCATACAATCGCACTGCGTACAGACTCTTTATTTCTCCGCGGGATATAGAGGCGGCTCAGGAGGAGCGCAAGGATGACGGAAAGACCCAGGCGGAGATGATCGCCGAGGGACTCGCACGGATCCTTGGGGATGAGTATTACGAGAAGGTCCTGCACGAGGCGACGTATACCGATAAGCTTGACCGCACGATACTTAAGAATATAGTGGATGATGACATATACGACAGTATAGTTGCCTTTATCACCGAGAACGATCTGTCAAATCAGGTGCATCTCGGAGTCGGGAGCGTAAGGGCTTATCCTTACGGTACGCTCGCCTGTCACGTTATCGGCTTTTGCAACGCCGACGGAGAGGGACTTTACGGGCTTGAATATCAGTATAACGACGTGCTTTCGGGCACCGACGGAAAGATACTCAAGACCTACGATGCGTACGGTCAGGAGATGGAATACGACTACGAGACTTACGTTGCCGCCATCGACGGCTGCGATATATATACGACGATAGACGTTGATATTCAGCTTGCGCTGGATGAGCAATGCAATCAGTCATTAATAAATACCGGCTCACGGAACGGCGTGTGCGGTATAGTTATGGATCCTTATACCGGCGGCATATTGGCAATGTCGACCGCTCCCGCCTTCGATCTCAACTCACCGTGGACCCTCGTGGATTACTATCAGGAGCAGCTTGATGAGTACGCGACCGAAAACGGCTTGCTGATCGGTGACGATGCGTACGTGGAGAAGCAGTCCGAGCTTCGCCAGAAGATGTGGGCGAACAAGGCGATCACGGAGGCGTTTATCCCCGGTTCGACCTTCAAGATGGTGACGTCCGCTATGGCGCTTGAAAATAACGTCGTTACCGACGTTTACGCGACCGATTCGAGATGCACCTGCGAGGGATCGGGAAACCTCGGCTCCACGAGGGTTGGCGGGGTCTTGATACACTGTCATTCAAAGCACCATGCGCAAAACTTTGCGGAGGGGCTGATGAATTCCTGCAACGTTACCTTTATCAATATCGGGCTTGACATCGGCAGAGATAATTTCTATAACGCTTTCAAGGCGTACGGCTATCTGTCAAAGACCGGGATCGACCTCCCCGGCGAGGGCACGAGCATTATGCACTCGTACGATAACCTCAACACGGTAGAGCTTGCAACGTCGGCGTTCGGTCAGAACTTTAAGATCACCGCGATACAGCATATTACGGCTGAGAACGCGATAGTCAACGGCGGAAAGCTCCTTCAGCCCTTCGTAGTAAGCAAGGTCGTTGACAAGGATAACGTGGTTACCTATTCTCACGGCACGGTCGTCGTGCGTGAGGTGGCAAGCGAGGCTACGTGCACGATCCTGCGCGAGGTGCTTGAGGAATGTGTGTCGGGCGGCTACGGCGGAAAGAATTGCTACGTTCCGGGATACCGCGTTGCCGCCAAGACGGGAACGTCGGAGAAGGTCGGAGATGACAAGGACCTTCGCATCGGATCGGTTATGGCTTTTGCGCCTGCCGAAAAGCCGGTGGCTACGGCATTCTTTATGTGTGACGAGCCCGATCCCTCCTGCGGCAGTACGTACGGCAGTACCGTTGCGGCGCCGTATATGCAGGAGCTGATGCAACAGATCCTGCCGGCTCTCGGGGTGGAAGCAAAGTATTCCGACAGCGAAAAGGATAATATTAACCGCCGCGTTCCGAGCTTTGTCGGCTGGTCGGTGTCGGCGGTGATAAATAATATCGAGGATTACGATATCGAGTACGAGATAGTCGGAAGCGGAAGGATAATACATTCGCAGAATCCCGCCGCGGGCACTTACGTCAAGGACGCGGGTTCAAAGGTGATCCTTTATACCGATTCGAGCCTTCGCGACGGGAACGTGGAGACGGTGCCAAAGCTCGTGGGTATGACCGCCGCGGCGGCTAATAAGACGCTGATAAATAAGGGCTTTAACGTCGTTATCGTCGGCTCGTCGTATTACAAGAACAGCACGACCGCAACCGTTAAGGTGCAGTCGGTCGAGGCGGGGACCATACTTGAAAAAGGAAGTGTTATAACTCTTTATTTTGATTCGGAAAGCGACTCCGATACCGAATACGATCCGTTTGTGGATGCCGGCGGGGTAGGTTAGCGTATTCCGATCTGCCGCAGAGCGGCGGGGGATTAATATGAGATTGTCGGAGCTTTTTGCGCGGGCGGGGATGCCTTTCCCCGCGATCGGCACGGACGTTGAAATTACGCAGGTAACGTCGGTTTCGGAGGAGATCGTGCCCGGCGGGCTTTTCGTGGCTTTGCGCGGGACGAAGCGAAACGGCGAGGATTTTATTGCGCAAGCAAGAGCTCGCGGCGCACTTCTCGTTCTGTCCGAGGGGGACCGGGGTGACCTTCGGTGCTCGGATGCGCGCTTGGCGTTGGCACACCTGTGCCGTGCGTTTTACGGCTCGGGAATAGACCGCTTGCGGCTCGTCGGTGTGACGGGAACGAACGGCAAGACCACGGTGGTGTCGCTCCTTCGATCCATCGCGCTTGCGGCGGGCAGACCGTGCGGCAGCGTCGGGACTCTCGGCTGTGAAATTTACGACAGCTCGGGGCGCTTAGCTCGTCTCCCGGGAGAGGGAAATATGACCACCCCAGATCCCGAGGTGCTTTATCCCGTGCTTTCGCGTATGGCAACGGCGGGTGCCGAGTACGTGTTTACTGAGGTATCGTCGCACGCTTTGGCAATGAAAAAGACGGATGCGCTTCGGTTTGACGTCGGGATTTTTACCAATCTCACGCGCGATCACCTTGATTTTCACGGAACGGCTGAAGAATATCTGAATGCCAAGGCTCGGCTTCGCGGGCTTTGCGACCGTTTCCTTGTCAATGCGGACGACGCGTCCTCGTATGCCTTCGGCAATGATACGTTGCGCTGTTCCGTCACGATCGGCGCGGACTTCTTTGCCGACAGGATAGAACAGTTGTCCGGCGGGGGATACCGTTACCGCGTTTCCTCGGATTACGGCAGATTCAAGCTCGAGACGCGTATGAGCGGGGGCTTTTCGGTGATGAACACCTTACAGGCGGTAGCGGCGGCACTTTTGCTCGGCTTTGCTCCCGACGATATCGCGCGGGGAATAAGTGCGCTTAAGACGGTTTCCGGGCGAATGGAGAGCGTTCTTCCGGAGAACGCGGATTTTCGGGTTTATATAGACTATGCACACACGCCGGATGCCTTGGAGAACGTGCTCCTCAGCGCTCGCAGTTTCGTCAACGGCGGGCGATTGATAGCGGTGTTCGGGTGCGGCGGTGACCGCGATCGCGGGAAGCGAAGCGAGATGGGGGCGATCGCCTCGCGCCTTGCCGATCTTACCGTGATTACTTCGGATAACCCGAGGAGCGAATCACCCGACGCTATAATTGAAGATATTGCCGCGGGAGTAGATGCCACGCGCGACGCGGTCGTTATTCCCGATCGGAGATCGGCGATAGAATACGCGGTAGGCACTGCGCGCGCGGGGGACGTTATAATCCTTGCGGGCAAGGGACACGAAAAATATGAGATAACCGCTTCGGGCAAGCACCCGTTTGATGAGGTGTTGCTTGTGAGGCGGGCGTTTGAAAAGAGAAGCAACGGGCATTTTGACCCCGAGGGAAAGGAAAAGGCTTAGTCGGCTTATTTGCCGTCAGGCGCCGCGGCACGTTTTAATGAAAATAACTCTTGGAAACGGCAGGAGCTTGCCGATACGGAGATGCGCCGAGCTTTACGGCTGGCGCGTTATAATGCCCGAGGGCGACCCGGGGGAGATACGCTCGGTTTGCACCGACTCCCGCGAGGCGGAGGCAGGGAGCCTCTTCGCCGCGATACGCGGCGAACGGGTGGACGGGCATAATTATATTTCGGCGGCGCACTGTCTCGGTTGCCGTTGGGTGCTTTGTGAGCGGATACCGGACGGAGCAGAGCGCGATATGGCATTTGTCGTTGTCGACGACACTGTGCGGGCACTCAATCTGCTTGCCGGAGCCTCACTGCTCGGGCGACGCGGAAAAATAATAGCGATCACCGGGAGCGTCGGAAAAACCACGACGAAGGAGTTCGTCGCGGCGGCGCTCGGAGATCGGTCGGTTTACCGCACGGTCGGAAACTATAACAGCACCGTTGGATTCCCGCTGTCGGTTATGGAGATGCCGGAGGACTTTTCGCTTGCCGTCCTTGAAATGGGAATGAGCGGCAGGGGAGAAATTTCGATGATGTCGCGGGCGGCGAGACCCGACGTGGCGATCATCACCAATATAGGCTCGTCGCACCTTGAGAAGCTCGGAACGCGGGAAAATATACGCGAGGCAAAGTATGAGATAACGGAGGGAATGAGTCCCGACGGGATCTTGCTCCTTAACGGAGACGATGAATTCCTGTGCGAATACCGCACCGGGGTAAAAAGCCTTACCGTCGGCTTTGCCGATTCGTGTGACGCAAGAGTTTGCAACGTGCGCACCGAGGGAGCAAAAAGTATCTTTGATCTTATATACCGCGGTGAGTGCGCACGCAATATAGTTATTCCGACGGTGGGAGCGCATAATGTGCGCGCGGCGGCATTCGGATATGCGGCGGCGCGGATCTGCGGATCGGCGGACGGGGATATACGCGTCGGACTTTCGGGCTTTATAAGTCCCGGAATGAGGCAGAATATATATGAGCTTGGCAACGTTACAGTGATCGAGGATTGCTACAACGCAAGCCCCGAATCAATGGCGGCGGCGCTTGACGTTATGCGTCTTATCGCCGACGGGCGCGGCTCGGGCCGCACGGTCGCCTTGCTCGGTAATATGCTTGAGCTCGGACCGTCGGAGCGTGAGCTTCACGAGCGAGTGGGCAGACACGCGGGGAAGGTGGGGCTTTCGGCTCTGGTGACCCTTGGTGAGCTTGCGGGATGTATTGCCGACGGTGCGGGCATTGTCGATACCGTTAGGATCGAAAACGTGGACGACGTTAATGCGGCGGCGGAGGCTCTTCTCTCGCTGCTGCGCGACGGGGACGTTTTGCTTGTCAAGGCAAGCCGAGGTGTTGCGGCTGAAAGAGTTATTGAGATATTGAAGGGAAGGATATGACTATGGATTGGGCGATGTTTACGGAATATATGATAGCTTTGGTATCGGTATTTGTGCTGACCGTTGTGCTGTTACGATTTATTATACCCGTATTGAAGAGCCGTAAGCTCGGTCAACCGATAAAGGATATAGGTCCCCGTTGGCACAAGAGCAAGGAGGGGACTCCCGTTATGGGCGGCATCGGCTTTATATTGGCAACGCTTATCGTGATGCTGATCATAAGCATCGTGTCGTGGATACGCGGCACGGTCGACGAGCTCGTGCCGTTGGCACTCGGACTCGGGCTTGCGGTGGCAAACGGAATGATCGGCTTCATTGACGATTATTGTAAGCTGCTGAAAAAGCAGAACGAGGGGTTGAAGGCATATCAGAAGTATCTGCTTCAGCTTGTTGTGGCTGCGATCTATCTGATCGTTATGACCTTGACGGGAAATATAAGCACAGAGCTCTTTATTCCGTTCGTGAAGGTGACGGTCGCGCTTGACGGTTGGCTTCGCGTGATCTATTACGTTATCGCGCTTATCCTTATTACAGGTGTGGTCAACAGCGTCAATCTTACCGACGGCATCGACGGGCTTGCATCGTCGGTGACCGCGGTCGTGGGCGGCTTTTTCTCGGTGCTCGGATTCGCCATCTGTAAAAACAATCACGAGGCGGGAAGGTCACTGAGTCTGCTCTCCTCGTGCTTGGTCGGCGGCACGCTCGGATTTCTCGTGTACAACTGGAATCCCGCGCGCATATTTATGGGCGATACCGGCTCGCTCTATCTCGGAGGTGCCGTGGTCGGAGCGGCGTTTATGCTCAACCGACCGCTCGTGATCCTTGTTGCCGGATTTGTGTACGTCTTTGAGGCGATATCGGTCATACTTCAGGTGGGAGTGTTCAAGCTCTCCGGAAGAAAAAAGCGGCTGTTTAAGATGGCACCGTTCCACCATCACCTTGAGCGTTGCGGGTGGGGAGAGGTCACTATCGTGTGCGTGTTCTCATTGCTGACGGCAGTATTTTGCATAGCGGCGTGGTTCTCAATATAACACGGAGGCTTGATCCTTCGCCGAAGGGAGGCTTGGCTGACATTGAATAACGGTAACAACGGCAGGGGAGACTCGGGGCAGCCCCGCAAGAGTTTTTTCCGACGAATAAAGGATAAGATAAGCACGGCGCTTGATCGGTACGAGGATAAGCGCGCGAGAAAAGATATTATTTTTACCGAGACGATCACGCCTCAACCCGAGGTCAAGGCACCTGCGATCGTCAGCGGATCTATTGATTATCAGTTTTTGCTGACGGTGATTGCACTTATAGCCTTCGGTGCGGCGATGTCTTTTTCGGCAAGCTACGCGTATGCCGAATACAGGTACGACGACAGTACGTACTTTATAAAGAGGTACGTGCTTTTCGCGCTGATAAGCGTAATGATAACGGCGTTCTTCGTCTTTATTGCCACCCCGAGGTTCTGGCGTATGTTCGGTGTCGGAGCCTACGCCGTGTCCGTCGTACTGCTGTTGCTCGTTTTGGTAATAGGCAGCACGGGCGGCGGAGCACAGCGGTGGATCTCGTTCGGCTTTTTTACGATCCAACCGTCAGAGATCGCGAAGATGGCTGTCGTTATGATGCTTGCACTGTATATGTCCCACTACGAAAAGGAAATAAAGTCGGTGCACGTTTTCGGCGGCAGCTTCAAAAAGGGCGTTTTGATGCCCGGCATAATCATTGGTCTTATATGCGGTCTCGTTATGCTGGAAAGGCATATTTCGGGCGTTATAATCATAGGGCTCATCGGGCTTGCCGTTATGTATCTCGGCGGAACGCAAAGCAAGTGGATATACCTTATAATCGGTATACTCGGCTTTACCGCTCTCACGCTGATACTCGTTTCGTCGTATGCGCAGGAGCGCGTGGCAAGCTGGCTTGCGATAACCTTCAGCCCCGATTCGGTCGATGCTACGGGGGACGCGTGGCAGACCCTGCACGGACTTGATGCGATCGGCTCCGGGGGACTCTTCGGACGTGGACTCGGAAACAGCTTGCTGAAATCCGGGTATGTCTCTCAGCCGCAGAACGATTTTATCTTCACGATCATCTGCGAGGAGCTCGGCTTCGTCGGAGCGGCGCTTGTGCTCGGTCTGTTCGGCATACTCGTGTGGCGGGGCTTCCGTATTGCGGCGCGTTGCCCCGATAAATATCTTAGCCTTGTTGCGTACGGGCTGTCATTTAAGGTTGCGCTTCAGGTAATACTTAACGTTGCGGTCGTGACGAATTCGATACCGAATACGGGGGTCTCGTTGCCGTTCTTCAGCTCGGGCGGCACGTCACTTGCCGTTCAGATATTCGAGATGGGAGTGATCCTGTCTATCTCCAGATATTCTGCTGAAAAGAAGGGTTGACTTATGAGATTTTTGATTGCCGGAGGCGGCACGGGCGGACATATCAACCCCGCGCTTGCCATTGCCGATATAATAAAAAAGAATTTTAAGGATCCCGTGATAGCCTTCGTCGGAACAAAAAACGGTATGGAAAACCGTCTCGTCGGAAAGGAAGGCTATGAGATCTATCACGTGGAGGCGTGCGGCTTCAAGCGTGCCTTGTCGCTCGGCAATATTCCGGCGGCGTGGTATTTTCTGACCTCCCCGTCAAAGGCTAAGCGCGTGATCCGCGAATTCCGTCCCGACGTCGTGATCGGAACGGGCGGCTACGTTTGCTATCCTCCGTTGAAGGCGGCTGCCGATATGGGCGTCCCCACCCTTGTGCACGAATCGAACGCCATACCCGGGCTTGCCGTGAAGCTGCTTCAGGATAAGGTTGACCGCATACTGTTCAATTTTGCGGGCAGTGCGGAGCTCCTGCACGAAAATAACAAGGGTAAGGCAAAGGTCGTCGGAAATCCGGTGCGTGGGAGCTTTGGCGCATATACCCGCGAATCGGCGCGCCGTGCGCTCGGCATTGACGGTCGGTATTCGCTTGTCCTCCTTTCATACGGCGGCAGTCGCGGGGCTCCCGCCATCAACGATGCCGCTCTCCGTATAATGCGAGAGTATATTCCGAATCACCCCGAGGTGCTCCATATACACGCAACGGGACGCGAGAATTTTGATGCGACAAAGCAAGCCTTTGATGCGGCGGGGCTCGGGAAATACGAAAATATCGAATTTTGCGATTATCTTTACGATATGCCGATAAAGCTTGCGGCGGCGGACCTCGTTATTTCACGAGCCGGAGCTATGACGGTCACCGAGATGGCAAGAATGAAGAAGCCTTGTATTATGATACCCTCTCCGCACGTTGCCGACGATCACCAATATAAGAATGCCAAGCTGCTGTACGATGCGGGTGCGGTGAGGATAGCCCGTGAGGATAAGGCAACGATCAAGGTTGTTGACGATATAGTCGGGGAGGTAGATGCTCTGCTTTCCGATCCCGCGGCTCGACGCGAGCTGAGTCGGAATATTGCCGCCTTTGACGGCAAGGATGCGGAGACGCTGATCTTACGTGAGATCAAGGAGCTTATATGAAAGAGGCTAAAACGAAACGGACTTCCGCGCACCGGGTCAGACAGCGCCCGGAGCTTAAGGATGGGAGCCTTAAGATCATCATCCTGCTCGTTGCGGTGCTTTTGATCGTGATTGCCGCGGTCATTGCATTTTCGGTATATGCAATATCTCGCGGCGGCTGGATCAGCGTGCGCGGTGAGTCCCCGTATACATACGGGGAGATCGTTGCCGCGTCCGGACTTGAGGGGGGGCGCGCGATCTTCTCCGATACGGTAACGGCGGGGGAAAAGATCGTTGCCGCCAAGCCGTATATACGCGAGGCACGTGTAAGCCGTCTTCTGTTTTTCATCGTTATTAACGTGAAAGCGGACGAGCCCGAATACTTTCTTGAGGTTTCGGGTGACTATTTTATCACCTCGGGAGACCTGCGGGTGATCGATCGACTGCACTCCGAGAGCGAGGCAAAGGCGCTCGGCGCGGTGAGGCTTGAGCTCCCCGACCTTTCCACTGCCGTTGTCGGCAGATACGCCGAATACGGAGCCGAGGGAAAAAACGGATACGTGACCGAGATGCTTGAGCTTATAGGCTCCAAGGAATATGCCGACGCGGTGACCGAGATCGGGCTTGCCAGCAAATATGACGACGTATATATAACCTTTTACGATCGGTGTCGGGTCGTCCTGGGAAGCATCAACGGCTTTGAAGAGAAGATGAGTATAGCTCAAAGAGTGCTGGAGGATAACCGCGATCTGATCTATGGCGGAGTCGTGATAAACGTTTCCGACCCCGACAGGCCGACCTGTAAGCCGGTTGATTCGCTCAATTAGATCGGATAACGGTCCCGATATTTTCACCGAATGCGACGATGCGGAAAAATATTTGTGAAATTACAGGAAAATTTCAAAAAAGGTCTTGCAAAAAACCGAAAAAAATATTATTATATATAGTGTATATGTCCCGTATCGTATAACGATGCAAAAACGGTAAAAATTATTAGGATAAATAAACTCGGGAGGATTCAGCAATGACGTTTGAACACGACGATACTCTTGAAAGCGGTGTATCGATAAGGGTAATTGGTGTAGGTGGCGGAGGAAACAACGCCGTCAACCGAATGATCTCCACGAATATTCGCGGGGTCGATTTTATCGCTATCAATACCGATCGCCAGGCGATCCGCAGATCGGATGCCCCGACTCAGATCGTAATAGGCGAAAAGATCACGAAGGGCTTCGGCGCGGGTGCTAATCCGGCGATCGGAGCAAGATCCGCCGAGGAGTCGATAGAGGATATCAAGCAGGCACTGACCGGTGCCGATATGGTTTTCGTTACCGCAGGTATGGGCGGCGGAACCGGAACGGGTGCCGCTCCGATTGTCGCCAGAGCCGCAAAGGAAATGGGCATACTGACCGTCGGTATCGTGACCAAGCCCTTCAGCTTTGAGGGCAAGCGCCGAATGGATCACGCCGAGGAGGGTATTGCCGAGCTCAGCGAATACGTTGACTCGCTTGTTATTATACCGAACGAGAGACTTAAACAGGTGTCGGATACGAGGATCACTCTTTCGAATGCGTTTGAGATCGCCGATGACGTTCTCCGTCGCGGCGTGCAGAGCATATCGGAGCTTATAAACGTTCCTTCGTTCATAAACCTTGACTTTGCGGACGTTACCTCCGTTATGGCTGACGCCGGATACGCTCATATGGGCGTCGGGTCGGCGACCGGTAAGGATAAGGCAGAGCAGGCGGCGAAGGCGGCTATCTCCAGCCCGTTGCTTGAGACGACTATGAGCGGCGCGACCGGTATACTTATAAGCATCACCGCGTCGAGCGACGTGGGACTTGAGGATATCGACCTTGCATCCACGCTCATAGCAAACGAGGCATCCCCCGATGCAAACGTTATCTGGGGTGTGGCATTCGACAACGACCTTGACGATGAGATGCGCATAACCATCATTGCGACCGGCTTCAACAAGAAGCCCGAGGACGCTACGCGCACCGTCACCGTTACCGCCGCCGAAAGCACGCCGAGCGGCGTGATTGCACAGAAGACCGAGCAGACCGCCGAGCGCAAGACCGAGCCCGCACCCGCGCCCGCGAAGGTCACCGAACAGACCAAAGCTTCAAGCGGCAGGGGCAGTGATATCTCGGAGAGTGACTTCGAGGATATTATGAGTATTTTTAAGAAGAAATAAGATCTTTGAAGAAAAGAGGGTTGACGAAACACATCGCCGACCCTCGTTTTGTTTATTTATGTGCTTTGCAGAGATGCAAAAGGAGGAAGACGTGAAAAAGGTTATTGATGATTTGCAATCGCCGTCCGTGAAGGACGTTATATTGGACACCGATTGCTACAACGAGGTGGACGACCAATACGCCCTTGCGTACGCTATGCTCTCGTCGGACAAAATACGGCTGCTGTCGGTCAACGCCGCGCCGTTTTTAAATTCGCGTGCCGCGTCGCCCGAGGATGGGATGGAGAAGAGCTATAACGAAATATTCCGTATTATGAAGCTGACCGATCAAAAAGCCGATATACCGGTATATCGCGGTTCACCTGCATTTATGGGCAGTGCCGGGGTTCCGGTGGATTCGCCCGCGGCGGATAACATCATCAATACGGTGATGAGCTCGGAGGGAACGGTATACATCGTTGCGATAGGTGCGATCACTAACGTTGCCTCGGCGATCTTAAAATGTCCCGAGATATGCAGCAGGGCGGTTGTAATATGGCTCGGAGGTCACGCACTTCATTGGAAGGATACGCGGGAGTTTAATCTGCGGCAGGACGTTCTTGCGGCGCAGACCGTATTTGATTGCGGTATCCCGCTTGTGCAGATACCCTGTATGGGTGTGTGCGGGGGCTGTCCGACTACCGTTCCCGAGCTTGAGTATTATCTGAAGGGTAAGAACGAGCTCTGCGATTACCTCGTTGATATAACCGCGCATTATACGACGAAGCCCTACGGGTGGTCAAAGGTGCTGTGGGACGTTGCGGCGGTCGGAGTACTGACCTTGCCGTCGGCGTTTGAGGCTGTCGTTCTGCCTTCCCCCGTGATCACGCCCGACTGCCGGTATGCGTTCGATATGTCAAGGCATCCGTTCATCTACGTGCGAAGAATATTGCGCGATCCGCTTTACGCCGATCTGTTTCGCCGACTTTCGGAAAAGGAGTAACGATTATGAAGATTAATATCAGAGGGATAAACGAAAAGCAGCTTCGGGCGATCGGAGAGTTATCGGATCAGCTTGACCTTGAGCTTTGCGCGGACGGGGTTGCCGTTAACGTAAGTGCGGGGGACAGCCTGTCTGTCGTGCGCACCGCCGATGCCGAATACACGGTAACTTATGCACGGGAGCATCAGCTCTTTCGCGCACTGTCTCGGCTTAAGAACGTGATCAACGGTGGCGAGACGGTCGAGAGCCGCGGGAGCTTCGATATGCTCTGCTATATGGCGGATATGTCGCGCAACGCGGTATTCAACGTTCCGTCAGCCAAGCGAATGATACGCTATCTTGCGCTGATGGGATACGATTCGATGATGCTCTATACCGAGGATACCTACGAGGTCGAGGAGTACCCGTATTTCGGACATATGCGGGGGCGATTTTCGGTCGGGGAGATACGCGAGCTGGTGGACTACGCCGAGCTGTTCGGAATAGAGCTTATCCCTTGTATACAGACGCTTGCGCACCTTGCAACCTCACTGCGCTGGCAGGGGATGGCAAAGCTCCGCGACACGGGGGATATACTGCTTGCCGAAAGCGAGGAGACTTATGCCTTCATCGACAGCTGTCTGAAGGCTTGCCGATCGGCGTTCAAGAGCCGTAGGATCAATATAGGAATGGATGAGGCTCACGCGCTCGGTCTTGGCAGATACCTTAAAAAGAACGGTTACCGCCCCGCGACCGAAATAATGCTTAAGCACCTTGATCGGGTCGTGAAGCTCTGCCACGACAACGGCTACGAGCCGATGATGTGGAGCGATATGTTCTTCCGTATGGCGTTCGACGGGGCATATCGGGTCAGGGAAGGGCACATATCGCCCGACGTTATTGCCCGCGTGCCGAAGGGCTTGACCCTGATATATTGGGATTATTATTCGATGGATGCCGAGCTCTTCTCTCATATGGTAGAGTGCCACACCGAGTTCAATAATCCCGTGGCGTTTGCGGGCGGGGCTTGGAAGTGGTCGGGCTTTGCCCCGCATAACCGCCTGTCACTGCTGTCTACCGAGATGCAGCTGGACGTTTGCGCAAGCAACGGGCTGAATTCGGTCATCGTTACCGGATGGGGCGACGACGGGGGCGAGGCATCACAGTTCTCAACCCTGCCGACACTGCTGTATTTTGCCGAGCGCGGTTATACCGTCGGTCATCCCGCGCCCGAGCAGCTTGAGCTCAGAAGCCGCGAATGCTTCGGGCTCGGATATGAGGAGCTTTTGACTTTGGATGCGCCGAACGAGCTGACGGGGATCACCCCCGAGCTCGGAAGCCCGAGAAACCCGAGCCGGTATCTGCTTTTCAACGATCCGCTTGAGGGGCTGTTTGACCTTCATATGGATCGTGATACCGTTGCCGACGACTTTATGAAGAGCGCACAGCGGCTCTTGCTGCTTAGCGACGACGAGAATTTCGGATACATCTTTACGACGCTCGGGGAGCTGTGCCTGTTGCTTTCGGATAAGGCTACACTTGGGCTTGATCTGCGCGATGCGTATAAGAACGGGGACCGCGTGGAGCTGGCGTATATCGCTCAATCGCGTATCCCCGACGTGATAGAACAGCTTGACGTGTTCTTGCGGGCATTGCGGACGCAGTGGTACCGTGAAAACAAGACCTTCGGCTTCTCGGTCGAGGAGATCAGGCTCGGCGGAGTTAAGGCAAGGCTTGAGTCTGCCGCCGAAAGGATCATCGGATATCTTAACGGTGACTTTGAGCGGATAGAGGAGCTTGAGCAACCGTTGCTCAGCTTTGACGGCAGAACGGGGGATCAGCTCAGCCGTATGCCGTATATTTGCCAGCAGAATTGGAAGGCGGGGTCAAGCGTCGGGGTCCTTTGAACGGTCGTTTGCTTCACGTTTAAATAATATCTTTCCGCCGTCGGCGACAGCTGTTACTCTGTCTCCGACGGCGATCTTTTTTTCAAGGATCGCCTCGGTGAAGCTGTCGCCGACCGTTTTTGCAATAGCACGTCGGAGCGGGCGCGCGCCGTAGCCCTCGCTGTATCCGATATCGGCTACGAGCTCGGTGACCGACGGATCAAAACGGAGCTCTGTTCCCCCGTTTGCCGCCCGTTCCGATACTTCGGAAAGCATAACGTCGGCGATACGGCGCAGATCGTCGCGCGATAGGGGCTTGAATACGACGATGTCGTCGATACGGTTGATGAGTTCGGGAGGAAATGCCGTTTTGAGCGCCGACAGCACCTTTTCGTTGCCCACGTCCGCGGCGGATGCCGCAAAGCCGAGCAGTCCCGGATTTTTGCGATCGCTCCCGAGGTTTGAGGTCATAATGATCACGGTATTTCGAAAATCGGTAACCTTGCCCTGCGCGTCGGTGAGCCTTCCGTCCTCAAGTATCTGAAGGAGAAGATTGAATATATCGGGGTGAGCCTTTTCGATCTCGTCGAGCAGGACGAGCGAATACGGACGCCGCCTGACCCGTTCGGTCAGCAGTCCGCCCTCCCCGTAACCGACGTAGCCGGGCGGCGAGCCTATCAGCTTTGACACGCTGTGCTTTTCCATATATTCCGACATATCAAAGCGTATCATCGCATCTCGGCTCCCGAAAACGTTTTCGGCAAGCACTCCTGCCAGCTCGGTCTTGCCCACACCTGTCGGACCGAGAAAAATGAAGGATCCGGTGGGACGGTGTGGGTCGGAGAGCCCGAGCCTGCCGCGCCGGATCGCGTGCGCGACACGCTCCACCGCTTCACATTGACCTATTATGCGCGCTTCAAGACGCGATTCAAGCTTAAGCAGGCTGTCACTTTCATCCTCTGTCATTCTGCCGACCGGGATACCCGTCCAGATCGAAACCGTTTCGGCAACGTCGGCGGGGGACACGAGCTTTGAGCCTCTGCCACGATCGGTCAGCCATTGCTGTTTTTTATTCTCGTATTCACGCTTGAGCTGTGTTTCGCGGTCGCGGTATACGGCGGCGCGTTCAAAATTCTGTTGCAGTATCGCCTCGTCCTTGTCGTGCGCTGCGTCTGCGAGCTCTGTGCGAACGGAACGGAGCTCAGCCGGTTCTGTCATTCCGCTGACCCGTAGCCTTGACGCAGTTTCGTCGATAAGGTCGATGGCTTTGTCGGGCAGAAAGCGGTCGTTGATATATCTGATCGAGAGACTTACCGCGGCATCAAGCGTCCCGTCGGGGAGCTTCAGCCCGTGGTGAGCCTCAAGCCTGTCGCGCAGTCCCTTAAGGATCATAACGGTTTCGGAGGCGGAGGGCTCGTTGATCTGTACCTGCTGAAATCTGCGCTCAAGTGCGGCATCCTTCTCAATAAATCGACGGAATTCGGTCAGAGTGGTTGCGCCGATCACCCGCAGCTCTCCGCGTGAGAGCGCGGGCTTGAGGATGTTTGCCGCATCGACCGCTCCCTCGGCGGAGCCCGCGCCTATTATCATATGGATCTCGTCGATGAAGAGTATGATCTCCGGGTGCTTTGCAAGCTCGGTCATAACGCCCTTCATCCGCTCTTCAAATTCGCCGCGGTATTTTGCGCCGGCTATCATGGCCGGGAGATCGAGCATTACGATCGATCGGTCCCGCAGTACCTCGGGAACGTTGCCGTCGGCGATCCTTTGCGCCAAGCCCTCTGCCACTGCCGTTTTGCCGACTCCGGGCTCTCCGACAAGGCAGGGATTGTTTTTCGTTCTCCGCGTGAGTATCTGTATTACCCGCATCGTTTCGGCTTCGCGACCGATAACGGGATCAAGCTTGCCGAGCCTTGCCGCCGCGGTGAGATCCCTGCCGTAGCCCGAAAGGACGAATTGTCCCGAAGCTGCTTTTTGCCCCTTCTGGCGCGAACGCTCCCGCGATCCCGAGCCGTTAAGGAAGGTACTTACGTCGTTTTTCAGCTCTGTGGCCGATACCGAGCAGAGCTCCAACACGCGGAGACCGACGCAGTCGTTCTCGCCGAGCAGAGCAAGCAAAAGGTGCTCGGTTCCTATAAACGATTGACCGAACTGAGCGGAGAGAGCCGAGGCTTCCTCAATTATGCGCTTGAAGCAGGGGGTCATTTCGGCGGCACTCACATGAGTCTCGCAACCTTTCCCGGATATGCTTATTGCCGCCTTGCGCAATCGGTCGGGCAAGGCTCCCCTTGCCGCCATCAGCCTCGCGGCGGCACTCTCGCGATCCGCGGCAATGCCGAGCAAAAGATGCTCCGATCCTATATAGGTGTGCCCGAGCTCCTGCGCCGCCGTCAAGGCGGCGCTCAATGCATTTTGTCCCTTTTGAGTAAATCTTCCCGTCATCGTTCGTCTCCGTTACCGTATTCCTTATCTATTTTTGCCGCAAATCGGCGAGAAAATTCCTCTTATTGGCGGTAGTCAAGCGATATGTAATTATATTGAGCCGCGAGAGCGTTCCAGGTTATTCTGTCGACCCGTCCGGTGATCGTTATGCCGTTGATCCGCTGAAATTCGGCGACGGCGCTCTCGGTGGCTTGATCAAAGGTGCCGTTTCTGATCACGCTGTCAAAACCGTCGTAATCTACCGACAGCTCGCCGAGAATATATTGGACGATGTCCACGAGAAATTGAGTGTCCCCGAGCGAAAGCTCGTATCCGTCGGGGTTTTGCGGGAAGGGCGAGATCATAGTCGGGGGCGACTTTTCTTTTGTAAGCTCGGAATAGAGCCCGAAGATAAGATCCCACGTTTCACGGTCTACCACTCCCGTTGCCGGAAGCCCGTGTGACCTTTGCAGCTCGGTCACGGCAAGGCGCGTTTCTTCGGCGTAGATCCCGTCGATCGGCACGGCGTTTATCTCGCCGTCGAAATAGGCGATACGGCGAAGGTAGGTCTGAAGGTTTTTTATTGCATCCCTCTCGTTTATTCTTTCAGCCATTGCGTTACCTCCTCAGCTCCCGATGTCATATCCGGGGTACTGCCCATCGTTCAGACGGGAGCCTATGTAGAGCGCGGAATATACCTCGGTCACGGTATCCCAGACCTGCGCGTTGACCGATCCCGTCGGGGTCAAGCCGAATTCGGTCTGAAAAGCCGTTACCGCGCTCTGCGTCAGCTGACCGAAATAGCCCGTCGGAGTCACCGTCGGGATCGAAGGATAAAACACGGCGATGTAGTTCAGATATTCCTGAAGGAGCCTTACCTCCTCCGATTCGGAGCCTATACGCAACGGTACGCCGGGGAAGGGGACGGTCACACCCTCGGTATACTTTATCGGTATCGTCGCGATAAAGCCGAGGTAGGTGCGATAGAGTACGTCCCACGTCTCCCTGCCCACGATGCCGTCGACCGTCAACCCGAAGGTCTGCTGAAAATCCCTGACCGCCGCACGCGTCACGTCACCGAAAATACCGTCGACCGCGACCGAGCGTACGCTGTCGTAAAACTGTGAAACGTAATCGAGATAATATTGCAATGACGCGACCCCCGACCCGCTGTCGCCGTATTGAAGAAGGGAGGGGTACTGCGACGTGACCTCCTCAAGGCTGATCCCCTCCGAATCAAGCTCGTTCAAGCGCTTTACGGCGTTATATATCCTTATTACGGCGTACCACGTTGCCTGCCCCACGACGCCGTCGGCACTCAGCCCGAAGGTGCGTTGAAACTCGGTAACCGCCACCTCTGTGTCAAAGGAGAATACCCCGTCGGGCTGAGCTATCTTAGATATGTTCGGATAGTTTGTCGAAATTCGGTTGAGTCTGAGCTGTAAGAGACGCACAAGGTCGTTCGCCTGACCGAGGCGCAACGGGACCTCCGGAGCCGATCCGCGTATGCCCTCTATCGGGACGTTCGTCACCAGCTCTATATCGTCGCCGAAGTAGTATCTCAGTATGTCAATATATCCGAGCCCGCGGTTGGCAAGCTCCACGGAGCCCCATTGCGAAAGCCCCGCGCAGGTCGTGCGATCCCCGTCGCAGTATGCGGCGAAGAGAGGCTCTACGCTGCCCGTACGACGTATATAGGAATTGAAGAGCTCTCCGACGAGCTCGTTGATGTTCTCAAATATCTCTCTGCCGTTGACGAAGGATTGATCCTGTCTTGTCGTTGAGGTGATATCGAAATCGTATCCGCGCGAACGGTAAAATTCGGTATATACGCGGTTGAGGGCAAAGCTGATCTGTGCCAAAACGTTGGCACGCAGAGCCTCGGTCGGCCACGTTGGGTATATTTCGCTGGAGGCTACGTTGGCAATATATTCGCTGAACGGCAACGTGACGTTTGCGGCTGCGGAATCGGCGTTTCCAAGGTGCACGGTGATGCTCGCCGGGATCACCGGGAGTTCTGCGGTGTTCATTCTTCGGCATCTCCTTCCGCTTCCGGGTAAAACAGTGCCTCGGTCTCACGCGGGAAGTATCTGTCGCTTCTTGCGTTGGGATCGAGAAATTCGGGATACCCGTTCTCAACGAACGGAACGAGCTCTGCCTCCTGTATTGACGTTACCGTAGCGAATATCGGGATGCCGTAATAAAATTGCGTGCCGTATCCCTCGGCAGAGATCTCCAGATCGTATTCCGCAAATGGCTTTTCGGTGCCCGGCGCTTCCGAGATAGCGGGATCGGGGGCGTCAAGCGCAAGGTCCTCGGTCAAGCCGCCGGAGTCGGTCGTGAGCAAGGCTATTATGCCGGAGGTCTCCGGGGTCGTACCGCGAAGAGCAACGCGTGCGCCGGCGATCGGGACAGCACCGCGCGCGGTCGATACCTTTACACGGAGGTAGCCCTTCGGCTTCCCCGTTTCAATATTTTGTCCGTTCAAAACACATCCTCCCCAAACGTATGATTATTCCTTGATATTATATTCGGATCCTACGAAAAGGTGTCTCAAACGGTAAATTTGAGACACCGATGGTTATTGAAGGATATCGGGCATTGAGGCAAGCATATTTCCTATGAAAATTCCGTAGCCCGAGGTTGGGTCGTTTATGAGAACGTGCGTGACGGCTCCTATCAGCCTGCCGTTTTGGATGACCGGGCTGCCGCTCATTCCCTGTATTATTCCGCCGGTTTTCTTAAGAAGGGCTTCGTCGGTGACCTTGATGCAGAAGCACTTGCTTCCGGTTGCCCGCGTGTCAACGTCGGTTATACGGATTGAATATTTTTGCGGTGTGCCCCCGTCGATCGAGCAGACGATACAGGCATCGCCGTTCTTGATCTCGCCGTTGGCGGCTATCGGAAGCAGCTCACCGTGCGAGACGGGAAGTGAAGTGAAGACCCCGAATACTCCGCACGGGGTGTTCGAGATGACGCTGCCGATCTTGCCGTTTGCGAGACTTCCGCGAAGCTCACCGGGACTTCCGGCTGAGCCGCGCACCACTCCCGTGACCGTTACGGGGGACACGGTTCCGCGTCCTATCGGGATCAGTCCGCCCGTATCGCCGTCACATATGCCGTGTCCCAGCCCGCCGAAGGCATTGGTGCCGGGGACGATATAGGTCACGGTTCCGATCCCCGCACCGCTGTCGCGGACGAGTAAGCCGGTTTTATATCTTCCGTCTCCCGATGACCGATAGGGGGTCAGCTGTGCGGAAAATTCCTTGCCGTTGCGTCGGCAAAGCAGAGTCAGGCGACTTCCGCCGCAGTTGTCGAGGGCGTCGGTAAGAGCGGTTATGCCGTCTATGCTCTTGCCGTTTACGGCAATTATCGTGTCAGAGGGCTTTATCCCCGCGAGAAATCCGGGGTTGGCGTTTTTGGGTACCTCGTTTCCGTAGCCTATGACCATTACTCCGTCGGTCGAAAAGCGCACGCCGAACGTCATTCCGCCGACGTAGAGCTTGTCGGCCGACGTGCGGCTGACCGTTTCCGCCCGGACGTCGCCGTAGGGAAGGGTATTAACTGCGGCGACGGTACCGTATTTATCATTTACCGAGTCGGTATGATCGGCGAACGTTGAAACGCTTTGGGGCGATTTGCCGAGAATGCCGAGCTCACACGTGGCGGTAAGCAGTACCGCGGCAAGCAACGAGCATCCGACTCTTTTTAAAATATGAGAAATTTTTTTCATTATCGTTCCTTTTGCAACAGATTGCGGAGTGCTGATCTCTCCGCAACATTAATCTGCCCAACGACGAATGGATGATACTCAACAATTATTGTTGTGCACACCCATATTTTTTGAAAAATGAGAAAAACCAAAAAAGCGCCCCGCACGTTAACGTGCGGGGCACTTGAAAAATTAATATTACTTTTCGATAAACGGCGTCAGCTTTTCAAGAAGCTCGTCGGCATTCGGACCGTCGGTCTGGAGCGTGATCGGATGCAGAAGATCGAGACTGAATATACCCATAATGGATTTTCCGTCGACGGTGTAGCGCCCCGATATGAGGTCTACGTCACCGTCGTAGGCGGCGACTATGTTCACGAAGTCCTTTACGTCGGATATCGTGGAAAGGCGGATCTTTACGGATTTCATAATTTTACCTCCTTGGGTTTGAAACGTTATAATGATTATACAACATTACACGGCGGTTGTCAAGATATAAACAATGGTAAACTTTGTGCAAACTTTGATATTTTACACTTGACAGGGGTCGAAGAAAAGAGTGATAATAAACTTATAGAAGTTTTACTTTCAGTGTATGTACGAGGTGTGACTATGGCATCGGGCGATATGACCGTTCGTTATTTCAGAAGATATGCGGCGCTTTGCCCCGATGCGGATACGCTCCCGTATTTCACGCTTTGCGATCGGTTGCGCGGTGCTTGCCGAAACGAGAGGTCTGCGCTGCGGATCCTTGCCGTGCACGATACGCTGAGGCTTCTTCGCGCCTCGGGTAACGTTGATGCCGCAGACGCGGTGGAGGCGGTCTATATGGTTGACGGGGGACGCGCTCCGGGCAAGAGCGTTATATCGTCCCGCGTGCGCCGCTTTGCCGTGAGCCGCAACCTTGACGATCGCACGGTATGGCGGTATATTGCCAACGCCAAGCGCCTTTATAATTCATTGACAGATACGTACGGAGTGAAAAAACAATGCTGATATCATCCCCGCTTTTCCTGTTTTTCTTTTTACCGCTGGCGTTCCTCATATATTTTGTGATGCCCGACAGGGTGCGTTATTTTGCGCTCGTCATCATATGCGCCGTTTATTACGCGATTGCCGGGATCTCCAATCCCTTTTTGCTGTCATTGGTATGCATATGCGTATTGATACTGTTCCTCGGCTCGCGCCTGATTTCGGTCATCAAGCCCCGTGTCCCGCGTACTGCGGTCCTCGTTCTGCTGATCCTCGGCTTGGTAGCCGCTACCGTCACGGTCTGCCGCTATTCAAGCAACGCCTTCGTGGGATCGGACGTCACGAACGTAGTAGCCGAGACTGCCATAAGGCTTTTGCTGATCGCATCGTGCTTTATCGACGTATACCGACGCGACGCGGCGGCTCCCGGCATTACCGACAGCATCGTATTTATGATGTTTTTCCCCATAATGATAGCCGGTCCCGTCGTTAAGTATAAGGACTTTTTGCGTGTTCTTCGTGAGCGGTCGCTGACGGTGAGTCGGTTTGCAAAGGGAGCACAGTTCTATATGCGCGGGTTTATCAAGAGATTTGCGATAGGTGCCGTGCTGAACGAGGTGTATGAGGACGTTATAGCCGAGGACGTGTGCGATATTCCGGTGTTTATGGGTCTTGCTATGCTCGTAATAGCCTCTTTTATGATGTACGCAATACTTTCGGGCTATTCCGATATGGGGAGCGGGATCGCGCTGATGTTCGGGCTTGAGCTGCCGTCTAACTTCGACATTCCGATAATCTGCGCCACCCTTGACGGTTATTTTATGCGCTTTATGACAACGCTTTTCGACTTTGCGGACGATTACGTGATACGTCCTATCCTTCGCGGACGACCGTTGAAGTCCGTCCGGGGATTTTTTGCCACGGTCGTCGCTTTCTTTCTGATAGGTGTTTGGTACCGTGAGGATCCGAAGTCGCTTTTGATCGCTTTGCCGATATGTGTGATCGCGGCGGGAATGTACGTTATCGGCGTCAGGGATTTTGTCGCAAAGCATAAGGCTCTTGCATTCCCTATGTGGCTGTGCACGTTTGCCGTCATATCCGTGTTTTGGATGGCATTGCGGCTGAAGGATCCGTTTATGATGATGGAATACGTGCTGAATATCAACTTCTCCGGGGCTCATTACGGGAATACCGTGCTTCTCAACAGTATATCGTACAGAAAATACGTCATAACCGCGGGATTGGTGGTTGTAATGCTTATTCCGGCACTTATAAGGCGAGCCGCGGTGCGGCGGGGCCGCAGTGAGAATGCGATCAAATGGGCAGAGTTTGCGGAGTCCCTGATACTTTTGCCGATATTTGCCTTCACCGTAATATTTTATATGCCGCAGTTCCCGCTTATCGGGTCATCGGCGTTTAACAACCTTGTTTGAGGCTGTCAATTCGAAGAGAGGTAATGATGGAAAAAGGATGCTTAAAACGGGATTTTCTGATCCTTGTCGTATTTGTGGGAATAATCCTTACCGTAACCGTATATCTTGGGACGACGGCGCTGTTTTACGCTATGCAGGGGGAAAACGGCGGGATCCTTGACGGTGACGAGGATTTCGGACCGTTTAACTACGTATACAACGCGGTATATAATAACGAGGAATTGAGAGGCGTGATAAAGAGCCTTAACTATAATCTTTTCCACGAGGTCTCGGACACCAACACGGTGGTGGGATCAAACGATTTTCTGTTTGAGATCACCGATAACGAGAACGGATATAACTATTTCTTGGATTATATGGGCGAGACCCCGTTTTCGCCCGTTGAGCTTGAGGCAATCACCGAGAATATAAGAGTGCGTCAAGCCGCGTTTGAGGCTATGGGAAAGCAGTACGTTATGGTGATAGTCCCCGCCTCGGTTACCGTATACAGTGACTGCGTGCCCGCGCATTTCGGTCAGCCGAGTCAAAATTCGCGACGTTCGCAGCTTAGTACGGCTATGGCGGACGAGCCTTATTACCTTGATCTTACGTCCGTGCTCAGCAGTGCTACGGTGAACGGTCAGGTGTATAACAATACCGAGGATTCGCTCAGTATGTACGGTGCTTACCTTGCTTTTTCCGCGGTGCACGGCTATCTTGACGACGGGTCGGTTATGTGCGGAGCGGAGAATCTGAAGTTCTATACCCACCGCACGGTGGGAAAGACCGTGGCGCGCAATGCGGGAGTTGCCGATATCGTTAAAAATCGCACCGTGTCCTACACCGATGCATATAAGCTCGCCTTTGAGGTGAAGAGTGACGATGCATCTGCCGTCATCACCGAAAAAACGGCGGAGACCGGGCTTGACGGTGGGGACGTTTCGGTTACCGTTTTTGCGGATTCGGAGAAATATGTGTATTCACTTATGCCGTTCTTCTCAAATACGTATAAAAACGTTTGCTACGTTACGGAACTGAGCCGGGATAATTCGAGCCTTGACAGTCGGCTTATAATAGAGGTCGTGTCGGAGCGGAACCTTGAGTCCCTGATCAGCAACGTATGGAGGAATGAGGTCGTTCACGCGTATGAAAAGACTTGACATTGAGATTGGCGGAACGTCATATTCGGACGGGATGACGCTCACTTTGACCGGAATCGACGACGTCGGATTCAAAATATCGCGCCCGGAGCTTGACGCCTTCCTTGCGCGGCGATCTCCCGTCCCCTCGGAGGTCTGGTCCACCGGCAGGGTGGAGACCGACGCTTTCGAATTTTTGTCGGGTGTCGATCCGGACGGGAGTATCAACGGCTCGCCGATCCGTGCCGTCATCCCGAACGGGAATGCGGGCAAGGCGGCTCCGTGCGACCGTGCAGTGCGCCCGCGACCCGGGCACGCCGACTACGCGGCAGTGATGAAGTACGGCTCGGACGTCGATCTTCGCGGCGGCGGACGGTTTTCGGGACGGTTGACTGCCCCTATGTGTATTGCCGGCGGGATCGTTTTGCAGATCTTGCGGCAAAGGGGAGTACGGATCCTCTCACATATATATTCGATCGCCGGTGTGCGTGACGTCCCGTTTGACCCTTGCCGTCCGCCGAGCGACGGGAGCCTCTCGTCCGACAGGCGATTTCCCGTGCTTGACCCCGAAGCGGGGGAGCGTATGCGGCTTGCCGTGGCATCTGCCGCGAAGGACGGGGACTCGGTCGGCGGAATTGCAGAGGTTATGATAGACGGTCTTGCGGCGGGGGTCGGCGGCGAGCTCTTTGACGGGCTTGACGGCAGGATAGCCGAGAGGGTATTTTCCGTTCCGGCGATCAAGGGCATAGAGTTCGGCGTGGGATTTAAAGCAGAGTCTTTGCGCGGATCGGAGAACAACGACGCGTACTCCGTTTCGGACGGCAGGGTCGTGACGCTTACCAACAACTGCGGTGGTATCCTCGGGGGGATCTCCGACGGGATGCCGATAATATTTCGCGCGGTGATAAAGCCCACTCCATCAATTAGCGTGCCGCAGGATACGGTAAGACTTGACACTATGGAGCGCGTTCCCATACGTATTGCGGGGAACAACGATTCCTGCATAGTGCCGCGGGCGTTGCCTGCAATTGAATCCGCCGCGGCGATAGCGGTATACGAGGCGATGGAGGGGAGCAATTGAAAAGTATTGACGAGCTCAGACATGAGATAGACGAGATCGACGGGACCATCGTGGCGGCATTTTGCCGCAGGATGGAGCTCGCGGCGGAGATAGGCAGGCTGAAATCCGCGCAGGGTCTGCCGATAAAGGATGAGGCGCGGGAAAATGAACTTAAACAAAGGGTATTTAAGCTTTCCTCGCCCGAAACGGGCGATCAAACAGTGGAGCTTTATGACAAAATACTGTCACTTTCAAGGGATTATCAGAAAAGGAGCAATGCAAAATGAAAAAGAAGTACGGTTTATTGGGTGAAAAGCTGGATCACAGTGTATCTCGTCAGATCCACGCTATGTTGGGGGATGACGATTATCAGCTTTTTGAAGTTTCTTCAAAGCAATTAGAACTTTTTATGTCGTCGGATGCGTTCGACGGCTTGAACGTAACGATACCGTACAAGCGCACCGTTATGCCAATGCTTTCGAAAAACTCCGAGCTGTCAAGGCGTGTCGGATGCGTCAACACCGTTGTTAAAAACTCTGCGGGTAAGCTGTTCGGATATAATACCGACGTTTACGGCTTTTCGTATCTCCTTGAGAGCTCCGGAATTAACGTTTTCGGGAAAAAGTGCCTGATAATAGGAGAAGGCGGAGGTGCCGCCGCAGTGCGCGCATCGCTTGAGGATCACGGAGCGGGCGAGGTTATAAACGTCTCGCGCAGTAAGTATGCGTCGATCTCGAAGCTATTCCCGGAGGCAAGGATAATCGTTAACGCCACCCCGATAGGGATGTTCCCCGATAACGGAAGGACACCTACGTCACTTGCCAAGCTTACTAAGCTTGAGGCGGTTATTGATATCATCTACAATCCCCTTAAAACGGCGCTTTTGCTGGAAGCGGAGAGCCTTGGAATCAAGGCAGTCAACGGACTTCCGATGCTCGTGGCACAGGCAAAACGTGCGCGTGAGCTCTTTACGGGCACGGATATAGACGACTCCGTTATCCCGAAGATCCTGAGTGCGGTGGAGTCGGATATGAGCAACGTAGTGCTTATAGGAATGCCGGGATGCGGCAAGACCACGGTGGGAAAAGCCCTTGCCGAGCGGCTCGGAATGGGTCATATTGACGTTGACGACGCTATAATGAAGCTGTATGGGCGCTCCCCCGAGCGTATAATCCGTCGGGACGGCGAGACGGCTTTCCGCCGCACCGAGCATGTTGCCGTCGAATGGGCGGGAAAACAAACGCACAAGGTCATCTCGGTCGGCGGCGGTGCGGTTATGCGCGAGGACAACAAATATGCTATGAAGCAAAACGGTAAAATAATATTCCTCAATCGCGATATTCCCGCACTTGCCACGGTCGGCAGACCTCTTTCGCAGAACGGCAACCTTGAGGTGCTTTACAATGCAAGGGTACCGCTCTACCGCGAGTGGTGCGACATTGAGGTGGATAATAACGGTTCGGTTGAGGCGACTGTTGACAAGATCGTCGAAGCGATCGGCAGAAAATGAAGCTTCTCGTTATAAACGGTCCGAATCTTAATCTGCTTGGCAGGCGCGAGCCCGAAATATACGGCAGAATGACCTACGACGAGCTTTGCGATGCGGTACGGGCGCATTGCGATCGCCGGGGGATCGGGTGCGATATATATCAGTCCAATCACGAGGGCGATATTATCGACGTTATACAGTCCGCCGTCGGGCGATATGATGCCATACTGATAAATGCGGCGGCGTATACGCACACGAGCGTGGCGATCGGTGACGCTCTCCGCGCCGTTTCTCTTCCGACGGCGGAGGTCCATCTGACCGATATTACAAAGCGTGAGGATTTCAGGCGCGTCTCCTACCTTCGCGATGCCTGCGCAGGATGCTTCTTCGGCAAGGGTGTGGCAAGCTATACCGAGGCGATAGACTTTCTGAATGAGATCTGCAAAGGTAAGGTAAGGGCATAACGGGCAATCCCCGAAAAGACGTTAAAGAAGGGTGCCGCATAATTCGCGGTGTATGATAACATATGGTTGAAAACTCTGTGCCCGTAAAGACCGATTTCGGGCAAATATTGAAGTGTGCGCTTGACCTTGGCGAAATGATGCATATTTGCGGCGGCGAGGTCAGCCGAGTTGAGGATACCGTAAGCCGTATTTGCTACGCATACGGTGCCGAACGGGTAGATACGCTGACCATAACCTCGTCGATCATCGTGACCGTCATTACCGCCGACGGCGAGATTATAACGCAGACCCGCCGTATAAAGGGGCAGTCAAGGGATATGGAGAAGCTTGACAAGCTCAACCGACTCTCACGTGAGATATGCCATATGCATATTCCGATCGACCGAGTCAGTGACGAGATACGGCGGATATCGAGCGAGCGTCCGATGCCTTGGCTCGTGATCGCGCTCGGATCGGTGGTGGCGGCGGCAAGCTTTACCGTTTTCTTCGGCGGCTCGTGGCGCGATATGCTCGCGGCGGCTGTAGTAGCGGTCGTTATATTCCTCTCCGAGCGCTTGAAGACCGTAATACATACGAATAAGATCGTGCATTATCTCCTGACCTCGTTCGTGTCGGGGGCTATTTCCGTTGGACTCGTTTCGCTGGGGTTAGGGGAGAATATCAATGCGATCATCATCGGCGCGATAATGCTGCTGATCCCCGGGGTTTCAATAACGGGGGCGCTTGAGGACCTTCTGACCGGGGACACTATAACCGGGCTGCTGATCTTCTGCGAGTCGATCGTTACGGCTATCGCCATTGCCGTCGGCTTTGCCGGTGCCGCATATCTTTGCGGCGGTGCCGATATGCTCGTGCCCGGATCGGCCTACGTTCTGCCGTGGGTGCAGATACTCTCCGCTATGTTTGCGTCGGCGGGCTTTGCGTGCTTGTTCGGTGTGCGGCATATACGCCATTTTGCGGCGGCTACGGTCGGCGGTGCGCTTACGTGGGGGATATACCTTCTGTTCGATCTTGCGGGTCTGCCGCTGTTTGTGTGTATGTTCTTGGCGGCGATAGGCGGCGAGACCTATTCACAGCTTATGGCAAGGCTGCTTCGGTCGCCTGCTACCGTCTTTATGATACCGTCGATAATTCCGCTGGTGCCGGGAAGTATGCTGTTTTATACTATGAGTTGGGCGCTTCGCGGTGACCTCGGTAAATTTTCCGAGAGCGGAGCCGAGACGCTGATATCCGCCCTTGCGATCGCCGTCGGGATGGTTGCGGTCATCCTTTGCTTCGGTATCGTAACCTCGCTCGTGCGACGGATGCATATCAGAAAAGGAACCTTGAACAGCAAAAAATAAACGACAGCCCTTGCGCCGGGTAAACGGCACAAGGGCTGATTTTATGCTATGAACAGACCCTTTTCGCTTTCGTAGTCCACGGTCAAAACCGTGTCCGGAGCGGGATCCTTGCCGATGATATACTGCGCCACGAGGGTCTCAAGCTTGGATTGGATAAAGCGCTTCAACGGACGGGCTCCGTATACGGGATCGTAGCCGGCTTTGGCGATAAAGCGCTTGGCGCTATCGGTCACCTTAAGTTCAAGCCGACGGTCGGCGAGGCGTTGGCGCAATGCCGTTAGCTGGAGCTCGCATATCGCGCCGATGTCACGCTCTGTCAGCGGGCGGTAGAAGACCGTTTCGTCTATACGGTTAAGGAATTCGGGGCGGAAGCTCCTGCGCAAGAGCGCGGTTACCTTTGCACGTGCGTCGTCGCTTATATTTCCGTCCGGGGTTATTCCGTCAAGGATCACGTCCGAGCCGAGGTTGGAGGTCATAATGATTATCGTGTTGCGGAAGTTCACGGTTCTGCCTTGCCCGTCGGTCATTCTGCCGTCGTCAAGCACCTGCAAAAGCAGATTGAAAACGTCCGGATGTGCCTTCTCGATCTCGTCGAAAAGGATAACGGCGTAGGGCTTGCGCCGCACAGCCTCGGTTAACTGACCGCCCTCGTCGTAGCCGACGTATCCGGGAGGCGCTCCGATAAGACGCGAGACCGAGTACTTTTCCATATATTCGCTCATATCTATCCGCACGATGCTCTTTTCGTTGTCGAAGAGTGCCTCGGCAAGTGCCTTTGCCAGCTCGGTCTTGCCGACACCTGTCGGACCGAGGAAGAGGAACGATCCTATCGGGCGGTCGGGATCCTTTATGCCGGCACGGGAGCGCAGGATAGCGTCCGCTACCGTTTCGACTGCTTCGTCTTGACCTATCACACGGCGGTGCAATATCGCTGGCATTGAGAGCAGCTTCCGGCGTTCGCTTTCAAGCAGCTTGTCAACCGGGATCCCGGTCCAACGTGCCACTATCTTTGCGATCTCGGTGTCGGTGACGCTGCTGCGGAGCAGGGTATCGCGCTCCTCGCTGTCTGCGGCTTTTTCCTCCGCCTCAAGCTTTTTCGTCAGCTCGGGGAGAACGCCGTATTTGAGCTCTGCCGCCTTCGTAAGGTCGTACGAGTTCTGCGCCCGCTCTATCTCGGCGTTGGTGTCCTCTATTTGCTTGCGTAGCTCGCTGAGGCGGTCTATGCTGTTCTTTTCGTTGTCCCATTTTGCCTTCATCGCGTTAAAGCTCTCGCGGTATTCGGAGAGCTCCTTGCGTATCTCGTCAAGGTGCGCAACCGAGAGCTTGTCGTTTTCCTTTTTCAACGCGGCTTCCTCTATCTCAAGCTGAATTATCTTGCGCCGTATCTCGTCAAGCTCGGTGGGCATAGAGTTCATCTCGGTCTTGATAAGGGCGCAAGCCTCGTCCACGAGGTCGATAGCCTTGTCGGGCAGGAAACGGTCGGTGATATATCGGTCGGACAAGGTTGCGGCGGTAATGAGAGCTTGATCGTGGATCTTTACACCGTGATAGACCTCGTAGCGATCCTTAAGTCCGCGGAGGATGGAGACCGTGTCCTCGACCGTCGGTTCGCTGACGTGAACGGGCTGAAAACGGCGCTCCAGCGCGGCATCCTTTTCAATGTATTTTCGGTATTCGTCAAGCGTCGTTGCGCCGATGCAATGAAGCTCACCGCGTGCGAGCATAGGCTTCAGCAGATTGGAGGCATCCATAGAGCCGTCGGTACGCCCCGCGCCCACTATCGTATGGAGCTCGTCGATAAAGAGTATTATCCTGCCGTCGCTCTTTTTGATGTCCTCAAGCACGGCTTTAAGCCTTTCCTCAAATTCCCCGCGGTATTTTGCTCCCGCGATGAGTGCGCCCATATCGAGCGAGAATATTGAACGGTCGCGAAGGTTCTCCGGCACGTCGCCGCGCACGATCCGCTGTGCAAGTCCCTCGGCGATGGCGGTCTTGCCGACGCCGGGCTCACCGATAAGACAGGGATTGTTTTTTGTCTTACGCGACAGTATCCTTATGACGTTGCGTATCTCGTCGTCACGCCCGATCACGGGGTCGAGCTTTTGCTGTTTGGCGCGTTCAACGAGGTCGGTGCCGTATTTCTTCAGCGCGTCGTAGGTGTCCTCGGGATTGTCGTTTACGACTCTTCTGTTTCCCCGAACCTCCTTCAGCGCGTTCATCAGGGCATCGTAGGAGATCGTGAAGCGTTTCAGAATCGCCTTTATTTTGCCGTCGGCTTCGCTGACTGTTCCGAGCAGAATATGCTCGACCGAGGTGTATTCATCACCCATTTTGGCGGCGAGCTTTTCTGCCGCGTTAAGGGCAGAATCTGCCTCTCTGGAAAGGTAAACACCCGCGTTCCCCGAAACCTTCGGATATGAGGCTATCAGAGCGTTAACGGCTGACGAGAGCTCGCCGACGTTATACCCGCATTTTTTGAGGAGCTCGGAGGTTATCCCGTTTTCCTGCCCGAGCAGAGCCGACAGAAAATGCGCCTGCTCAAGCTGTTGATTCCCGTTATCGGCGGCTATGCTCTGCGCCGAGTTTATCACTTCAATGCTTTTTTGCGTCAATTTTTGCGTGTTCATATATAAACACCTCCTGCCGCTGTTGCGGCTTTTTGTATGGCTCCGATCGCTTTTCGGAGCATATACAGTATAGTGCCGTATTGTGAACTATTTATGCATTAAAATGTGTATCTAAAGTTAATTTTGGCACTCAATTGAAACGAGTGCTAAAGTCTCGGGCGAAAAAAGGTTAAGTTTTCTCGCTTGCAAAGCCAAAAGACAGCAAGCGGCGGTGCTTGAGTGCTGAAAATGGGGACCGCCTTTCGGCGGTCCCCGGTAGGAAGGTGTGATTTGTATTTTTATTGGTGCTCTGACTTAGTCTTGGTGCCGTGGCAAGAGCCTGCCATGGCGCAATGTGCACAGTTACATCCGCAGGAGGATTTACCCTTCCTTTTGTCTCTGACGATCGATACGATTATAGCCGTTACCACGGCAATGAGTGCCGCACAGATCAGTACAGTCCAAATGTTGGTGCTTATCCATTCAAGCATGGCGGTGTTCTCCTTTCTGCGGTTTATTTGCTGACCTTGACGTCCTTTTCAAGCTTCGTGGCTTCCTTGTAAGGACGGACGAGCATATAGATCATAAATCCGAGTATCAGCACCGATGCGACAAGGCATACTACGTTGAGCACGACACTGCCGTTCAGGAAATTGCCTGCGAAGAGGTTACCGAAGGAGTTGATCATAAGCGCGATCGCGTACGCGAAGCCGCACTGATAGCCAACCGCAAACCACGTCCACTTTGCACTGTTCATTTCGCGCTTGATCGCGCCGATCGCGGCAAAGCAGGGGGCGCAGAGCAGGTTGAATACGAGGAACGAGAAGCCGCTGATTCCGGTAAATGCCGTTGCAAGGCTCTGATATACGCTTGCTTCGCCTCCGCCGTAGAGCACGCCGAGAGTGCCGACGATGTTCTCCTTGGCAACAAGTCCGGTGATGGAGGCAACAGCTGCCTGCCAATTCCCCCAGCCGAGCGGGGCAAAGATCCACGCTATCGCGTTACCTATCATAGCTAAGATGGAGTAGTTGATCTCCTCCTCCGCGAGCATACGGAATGTGCCGTCCACAAAGCCGAAGTAGGTCGTGAACCAGACGACGATGGTGGAGAGGAGTATGATGGTGCCCGCCTTCTTAATGAAGGACCAGCCGCGCTCCCACATTGAGCGGAGAACGTTCTTTACGGTCGGCCAATGGTATGCGGGGAGCTCCATAACGAAGGGCGCGGGCTCGCCGGCGAACATCTTCGTTTTCTTCAGGATAATACCCGACACGATGATCGCGAGCATTCCGATGAAGTAGGATGAGGTGGCAACCAGAGCGGATCCGCCGAAGAGCGCACCCGCGATCATTCCGATGAAGGGCATCTTAGCTCCGCAGGGAATGAAGGTGGTCGTGATGATGGTCATACGGCGGTCGCGCTCGTTTTCGATAGTTCGCGATGCCATAATACCGGGAACTCCGCAACCCGAGCCGATGAGCATAGGTATGAACGACTTGCCGGAAAGTCCGAATTTACGGAATATACGGTCAAGAACGAAGGCTATACGCGACATATATCCGCAAGCCTCCAGGAAGGCGAGCAGCAGGAAGAGCACGAGCATCTGCGGCACGAAGCCGAGAACCGCGCCGACACCGGCTACGATACCGTCAAGTATCAGACCGGAGAGCCATTCGGGGGCGTTGGCGGCGTCAAGTCCGCTGCCTATGAGCGCCGGAATACCGGGGACCCACACACCGAAATCGGCAGGATCGGGTTCGGCGAACTCTGCATTGCTACCCTCAAAGTATGCGACTGCCTCAAGGTAGGTCATACCGACCGTCGAATCCTCGTCCGCATCGCCCGGGATCGCGGAATAATATACCGTGACGTCGCCTTGCTCAAGCGTTTCCTCGTCTATGACGATGTTGATGACCTTAGAGGGATTTTCGGATTCGGGCTTGTATGCCTTCATTGCCGCAAGCGCCGCCGCAACGTCCAGCGTTTCCTCACCGTCGCTTTCAACGAGGTAATCGTCAAGGTTGACGAAGGCGCTGACTGCGTTCATCGCGTCGCCGTAGGAGCCGGAGGCTTCCTCATACGCACTTGAGCCGATGCCGAAGAGGTGCCAACCGTCGCCGAACAGACCGTCGTTCGTCCAATCGGTTGCCGCCGTTCCGACCGTTACCATTGATATGTAGTAAACGAGGAACATTATAACGACGAAGATCGGCAGACCGAGCCAACGGTTGGTGACCACACGGTCTATCTTATCCGACGTCGAAAGACTGCCGACGTTCTTTTTCTTGTAGCAGCTCTTGATTATAGATGCTATATAAACGTATCTTTCATTGGTGATGATGGATTCCGCGTCGTCGTCCATTTCGGCTTCGGCGGCGGTTATATCCTGCTCGATATGTGCCGTGAGCTCGGCGGGGAGGTTAAGCGCGGAGAGAACCTTGTCGTCGCGCTCAAAGATCTTGATAGCGTACCATCTTTGCTGTTCGGCGGGAAGGTTGTGGACAGCCGCCTCCTCAATATGGGCGATGGCGTGCTCCACACAGCCGGAGAAGCTGTGCATAGGCACCGTCTTGGTGCTTTTTGCTGCCTTGATAGCCGCCTCGGCCGCCTCGGTGATGCCGGTGCCCTTAAGGGCGGAGATCTCCACCACCTTGCATCCGAGCTGCTTGCCGAGCTCGTCGATGTTGATCTTGTCGCCGCGCTTTTTGACGACGTCCATCATATTGATGGCGATAACTACCGGGATACCCAGCTCGGTGAGCTGAGTCGTGAGGTACAGGTTGCGCTCGAGGTTGGTTCCGTCGATTATGTTGAGAATCGCGTCGGGTCGCTCGCCTATGAGGTAATTTCTTGCTACGACCTCCTCCAACGTGTAGGGGGAGAGTGAGTAGATGCCGGGAAGGTCGGTGATGATAACATCGTTGTGCTTCTTCAGCTTACCTTCCTTCTTTTCTACCGTAACGCCGGGCCAGTTTCCGACAAATTGGTTGGAACCCGTCAGAGCGTTGAACAGTGTGGTCTTGCCGCAGTTTGGGTTACCGGCAAGAGCAATTCTGATGGTGTTTGTATCCATAATGAATATCCTTTCTTTGATCAGCCCCTGCTGACCGAATTGCTTTGATTTCCGAAAAAAGATTTCGGAGCTTTTTGTTTATTCAACCTCTACCATTTCCGCATCGGCTTTTCTGAGCGAAAGCTCATATCCGCGGACGGTCAACTCGATCGGGTCGCCGAGCGGCGCAACCTTGCGCACGTAAACCTCAGTCCCCTTCGTGATGCCCATGTCCATGATGCGGCGCTTTACAGCACCCTCGCCGTGAAGCTTAACGACCTTTGCGCTTTGCCCCACCTTGAGATCCCGCAGTGTGTTCATATATGTTACTCCTTTCAATAGATGTACTGATTTTACCGAAAGGGCATCAGACCATTATCTTCTGTGCCATTTCGCGGCTGATCGCGACCCTTGAGTCCTTGATGTTGACTATGAGGTTTCCGCCCATAGACGTTACTATCGTCACGGTTCCGCCCACGACGAATCCGAGGTCTTCAAGATGCTTTTTGGTCTCGGCGTTGCCACCGACCTTTTTGATGATATTCTCGGCGCCTGCGTCGGCTACGATCAACGGTATCATAAGTTCTCCTTTTTATTGCACCGCGTATGTTTTTTTCGCGGCGGTCATTCCTTGTTATTGATTGGTTAGCGTCTGCTAACCGAATAATAGTATATTACCTGTGTCAAAAAAAGTCAAGTCTTTTTCGGCCGTTTTTTGATTTTTGTGAGATATATCAATAAAGAACAAGGGCTTTTTGACGGACTTTGAGCAAAATCCATAATTTGGCGTGCTTTCGCTTCCTCATACTTTGTTGACGTGCGCATATATTGATTAATGAAGAAGATATATGTCGGGGGAGATCTATGGAAATTCGGTACGTCAGGGTCAAGAGGATATTTAAGTCGGAGGACAGTGCGGGCAAGGCGTTGCTCGCTATTTCCGTCGTTTACCCGGTGAGCGGTACGGCGGCTGACCGATTTATTTTCGATGCCGCCGAAGGGTGCTTGAAATGGGCGGAGTCGGTCCTGTTGCCCGAGCTTCAAAGGCGCTTCTTGGCATTGTCGGATCCTCGCAAGCGTTTTTTGCCGGCGGCAAGGTATCTTTTCGATTGCCGCGTCAGATCGGAATCTCCGCTGTCCGTGACGGTGAACGCGGTGCTTGACGTGCAGGGCGGGGAACGCGACAGCGCGACTTGGGGGTATACCTTCGCCGAAGACGGAACCGGGCCTTTACCTCCGTCGGCGTTTCTTGATCGGGCGAGATTACGAAAGCACCGAGACGTTCTTCGATCGGGATATTACGTGCAGGACGGTGCTCTGTTTGCCCTTGGCACGGGGCAAACCAAACCAACGCTTATATGCAATAAAATAAAATTAAAAATACGGGAAATGTACATTTGTCAATGATGTGAGACCAAAAAGGAAAAAAGAAATTGGTTAGT
>CAYWVC010000002.1:50900-60500 GCA_964461635.1 uncultured Lachnospiraceae bacterium | reverse complement strand
AAGCGAAAAATCAAATAGCCTTCTCCTGCGGGAGAAGGGGGACCGCGGCAGCGGTAGCTGAGAAGTTGGTTTCTTTGCAACGGCACCTCATCCGTCAGCCTTCGGCTGCCACCTTCCCCCACCGGGGAAGGCATCTTTAAAGTGTTGGTTGCCATATCTGTTGCGGCAGTTAGTTGTGATTTTCTGTCATATTCGTAAGACAAGCCTCATAGAATCTACCGAGAAAGCTCAAGGAGGTGCCGAAAATGGATCGAATGCTCTCCGATCTTCTGAAATACCTGCCCGACGGGATAGCAAACGAGCTGATCTCACTCGCGCCTTCAAGTGCCGACGAGCTCCGATTGCGCCTCGGCGGTGCCTGCACGGTGCTGTCGTCGGGAAAAAGGATAATACTGCGGTCAAAGGTGAGCCGAGAGGAGCTTGATCGAACGTTCAAGGCTATGTGCGGCGGCTCGGTATACGCCCACAGGGAGACGATCTGCCGCGGATATATTGCGCTCCCCGGCGGAATTCGCGTCGGGATCGTCGGAACCGCAGTCACGGAGGGCGGGGCTATCAACGCGATCGTCGGAATATCCTCTATGTGTATAAGGCTCCCGCACGATATACGGTCGGTAGGTGCCCCCGTACAGCGTCTGCTTGAAGGATCCGAGGGCTCTGCCGGAGTGCTCGTCTATTCCCCGCCCGGGGTCGGCAAGACCACCCTTTTACGCTCGGTAATAATAGCGCTTGGGAGCAGGACACGCTCCCCCGATATAGCCGTTGTCGATACGCGCGGGGAGCTCGGATGCTTTCTGCCACGCGGTCTGAGCGCAGACTTGCTAACGGGTTATCCGCGCGGTAAAGGTATAGAGCTTGCCACACGCACGCTCTCCCCCCGACTTATCGTATGCGACGAGATAGGCGGTGATATTGACGAATGCAAAAGCATTATCGCGTCACATAACTGCGGCATCCCCTTGCTTGCCTCCGCACACGCCGCCACGGTAAGC
Organism: uncultured Lachnospiraceae bacterium; assembly: GCA_964461635.1. Classification (GTDB taxonomy): domain Bacteria; phylum Bacillota; class Clostridia; order Oscillospirales; family CAG-272; genus RGIG3994. The sequence continues at coordinate 59,508 of CAYWVC010000002.1, read as the reverse complement.
GAACTGATGCGCCGCCCCGGAATCTCTATGCTCTGCGACGCCGGGGTGTTCGGGCATCTCGTGGGCATACGCCGCTCGGGTACGGGCTTGGACTACGAATACAGGATCACCGCGGTCGACGGGAGCTTAAAATGCCGCTCAAGCTGATCGGGTGCTTCACGGTAATCATTGCGGGAATATTCGTCGCGCTCATCCTTCGACGCTCGGCAAACGCACGGATGTCTCAGCTCGACGGCATCATCTCGCTTCTGCGATACATACGTGCCTGTATAGAGTCGTATAATTCCCCGATCGCGTCAATACTTGCCGGATGCGACCCCGACGCCCTTGCCGCCTGCGGCTGCCATCGGGAATGCCGCGACCTTCAAACGCTTGTAAGCTCGCTGTCCCCGAGCCCGAGCGGGGAGATCGCACACATCCTCGGCTCATGTGCCGCCGAATTCGGATCGGGATATCGGGAAGAACAGCTACGCAGCCTCGATCATCATATAGCGCGTTTAGAGGCTCTGCGCGAGCCTATGCGGGACAAGACCGAGAAGGAAAAGAAGCTTGCCACGGCACTCTGCCTTTCGGCGGCAGCTATGATTGTGATCCTGCTTCTGTAAACGGTTAAGGAAGGAGAAAAACGCCGTAATGGATATAAGCCTCATTTTAAAAATAGCCGGCATCGGGCTGGTGGTTGCACTGTGCTCGCAGGTGCTTTCAAAATCCGGCAAGGACGAGCAGGCAACCCTCGTCACCGTCGGGGGAATCATAGTCGTTATGCTTATGCTCGTCGGGGAGCTCGGTGAGCTGATAACGAGCATACGCGGGATATTCGGCATATGAGCGGCTTCACTCTCTCCGCAGAGGGCGCACTGTACGTCGAAACTATGCTGAAAGGGCTCGGCGCTGCACTCATAACCGGGTTATGCGCCTCGGTCTGCCGTGAATGCGGCAAAAACAGTATCGCCGACCTCGTTGAGCTCGGAGGCAAGCTTGAGATCCTTTTGCTATGTCTCCCTCTCATCCGCTCGGTCGCGAAGACCGCCGCCGCACTTTTGAGCCTATGAACAAGCGTCCGCTTCTCTTCATTTTTGCGTTTGCGCTCATCGCCGTGCTGATCGCTCCGACCTCCCGAGCGGAGGAAATAGCGATCAATGACGATGCAGGATATACGGAATTTTACGGCAATCTTCCCGAATCGTTGACCGAACGTCTTCCCTCGGGTATCTCCCCGTCACCGGAGGATGCCGCCGCCGCTTTGACCGATTGGAATTTTCTGATCTCCGCCTTTCTCGGCGAGGCGGGCAGACAGCTTACCTCGATCCTGCCGTCATTCTTTCTGATGCTCGGTCTGATACTTGTCGCGGCACTGATAAATTCGGTAAAGACCTCACTTGAGAAGCGCACCGCGCACGTCATCTCGGTCTGCTCCAATGCGGTCACCGCCGCCGCGGTCGCGTCGATGCAGGTAAGGATCATCTTCACCGCCGGCAGCTACATCGACGACCTTCTGACGCTGTCGCGAGCCGCCGCCCCGGTAATAGTCACGCTCTACGCCACGGCGGGAAGCCCGTCGTCGGCAACCGTAAGTGCCTCCGCTATGTCGATCTTTCTTGCCTTTGCCGAGAACGTGATAGGCAGTACCGTCGTTCCCGTATCGGGTATACTTCTGATGCTGACCCTCGTATCAGCCGCCTCCCCAGAGCTCGGGATAAACGGCTTTATCGACCTGATACGCCGAACGTATACCGGTGTCGTATCCTTTATGATGACCCTGCTCTGCGCCGTGCTTGCGGGACAGAAGGTCATTGCCGCGGGTAACGACAGCATAACCCTTCGCGCCGCAAAATTCTTCGCCGGATCGACGATTCCCGTAATCGGCAGGTCAGTGGGCGAGACACTGCGCACGGTGTCGGGAAGCGTCGCGCTGATACGCGGGTGCTTCGGCGTGTGCGGGATAATTATGATATTGCTTCTGACCCTTCCGACCGCGCTTATGCTGATCGTTGACCGAGCCGCAATCGGATTCGTCTCAGCCGCCGCAGAACTGCTCGGGTGCTCAACCGAGGCACGGCTCCTGAACGGCATCTCGGGGGTGATCGGGAGCATCCTTGCCGTCGTGATAGGATGCTCGCTGATGTTCATATTCACCTTGGCATTGCTCTGCATCGGAATTATGGGGGTTCAATAACAGTGAAGGAATATATTCTTACAGCATTGGGGGTAGCCTTTGCCGCCGCCGCAGTGACCGCTCTGACACCCGAGGGAAAGAACGGCAGCCTCGCGGGACACGTAAAGCTCCTGACCTCTTTGGCGCTCCTTTGCACGCTGATCACCCCCGTGATGAGCTTTGCCGAATCGCTGGTCTCCTTCTCGCGTTCGCCCCCTACGGTGACGGTGGGCGGCATTGAGCCGGACGACGCGCTGAGGGATAAGCTCAACACCCTCGGAGCGGAGGAAGCCGCCGCCTTCATCAAGGAAACGCTCTGCGATGAATTCGGGATCAAGGATAGCAACGTCTCGGTCACGGTAATCACAGATGCGGCGGCGGAAAGCTTTACGATCCAATCGGTCACGGTAAAGCTCTCGGGCATCGCCGTAACGGTCGACCCGCGAAAGATCGAAGCAAGAATTGAAGAATTGACGGCGGCAGAGTGCTTTTGCACCTTGGGCTGACCGTCGAAGGGAGGTAAACCTTTATGGGAAGCAAGAAAACGCTCTCAAACTTCAAAAAATATCTGATCCCCGCGGCATTGTTGCTTGTCGGCATCGCCCTCATACTTCTCGGCAGGTACTTCGACGGATCGTCATCCGGAACGTTCGCATACCTATCGGGCGAGTCGCAGGAGGCTTTGCTTGAGGATAAGCTCAAGGCTCTTTGCGAACGGGTCGAAGGAGTCTCCGAGGTGACGGTCGCCGTAAGCCTCACCGATCCCTCCGCCGAGGCGGGCGCGGGAAACATCGCGGGGATTGGGATCGTATGCCGTGGGGGAGACGATCCCACGGTGCGCGAGAAGCTGATATCCCTCATAGGAGCCGCCTGCGGAGTACGGTCGAACAGAATATACGTTACGGAGGCGGGAAATTGATCCGCCGCGGAATATTATCACGGCGGATCAAATATATATTTAGTGCAAAACATTATACGGAGGAAAACATTATGGTAATCGAGAAGAAAAAGCCGTTCGGCAGGGCGAGAAACTTTTTTTCAAAGCTTGGCAAGCGCAATATCATCATAGCCGTAGCCGTTATCGCAGTCGGAGCGGCAATATGCATCAACTGGGCGGTGCTTGCCAACGACAGTGGCTCGGGCTACGAAGGCTACAAGGTAAGCTCGGGAATGTCGAACACCTACGGCAACGTCTCTGCGGGCAAGGATGAGAGCGAGGTATACTTCTCCTCAACCCAAGTCAGCCGTGACCGCGCCCGCGATGAGGCTCTGGAGGTCCTTCAGTCGGTGGTCGATGACAAATCCGCCGATGAAGCAAGCAAGACCGCCGCGTACTCCGGCATCTCACGGATCGCGAAGGATATGGAAAACGAGGCTAACATCGAATCCCTCATAGTCGCGAAGGGCTTTGCACAGTGCGTTGCGGTCATAAACGACGACAAGGCAAGCGTGGTGGTCAAATCGGACACCTCGCTCACCCGTGCCCAGCTGTCGCAAATAAACGAGATCGTTTACACGCAGGCGGGCATCATCCCCGAAAATATTACGATAATTCAAAAATAAAAGGGTGAAAATCCCGCCTCAAACGTCTTTTGGGGCGGGATTTTGCGCATTATCGAAATAAAAAGATCAAAAATGTGAAAAAGCTCTTGACTTGATGCGCGGTATAGTTTATAATTTTTAGATATAACGTATTAATTCCCCGTTTCAAGCTTGGGAGAAAGGATGCTTTCACACGAGAAAGCCAAGGTAACCAATATGTATAACGTCAAATTGCTAAACAAGATCTCCGGCATGGAAAACATCCGCCTGAGCAAGAAGGATTATCTGATCGGCGAAGCGGTCAAGCGCCCCGATGCGATTATGGTCAGCTCTGCCGTTATGACGGATATGGAATTCAATCCGGAGCTGCTCTGCATTGCCAGCACCGGTATCGGGGTCGGCAATATACCCGTGGAGCGTTGCACGAAGGCGGGCATCGCCGTTTTCAACACCCCCGGCTCGGATGCAAACGGGGTAAAGGAGCTGACGCTCTGCGCCCTTCTGCTTGCATCGCGCCGCATTACCGACGGTATCGAATGGGAGCGCTCGCTTGCCGGCAATCCAAACGCCGTCAAGCTTATTGAGAAAAAGCATACCGAATTCGCGGGCTCGGAGCTTGACGGAAAGACGCTCGGAGTGATCGGACTCGGTGCCATCGGCGGACTCGTCGCCAACTCGGCGGTGGACCTCGGGATGAAGGTGATCGGTTGCGATCCCTACCTCTCGGTCGAGGCGGCGTGGAGGCTCTCGGGCAACGTTGAAAAAGCCACGTATCACGATATTTTCAAGGCATCCGATTATATAACCCTGCACATTCCGTCCACAAAGGAGACTGCCAAGCTCATCAACGCCGACGCAATAGCCGAGATGAAGGATGGGGTGAAGATAGTAAACCTGTCCAACGCCGACGTCGTTGATGCGCGGGCGATCGCAGACGCGCTGGCAAGCGGAAAAATAGCGTCGTACGTTACCGATTTCGCCACTCCCGAGCTGATCGGGCTCAAGGGCGTGATCGCGATGCCGCACCTCGGCAGTCTGACCGTCGAATCCGACGAGAACTGCGCCGCTATGGCAGCCGCTCAGATCGACAGCTACATTAAGTGCGGAAATATCAAAAACAGCGTCAACTTTCCCGACGTTTCGGTCCCCTTCCTAAGCCGCACGCGTGTGTGTATCTTCCACGATAACATTCCCAATATGATAGCGCAGATATCGTCGGCGTTTTCCGAGGAGAAGCTTAACCTCGAAAACCTCTTCGGTATGGCGCGCAATGACAGCGCATACTCCATTCTGGACCTCAACGCGGAGGTTCCCATGAACGTGGTCAACCGTTTGAACTCCATCAAGGGTGTCAACCGCGTTCGCATAATAAACCGATAAGAACAGGTCATAATCACCGCCGTGCAGGTGATTTCCGCTATATAAAAGCCCCGCCCACGGGTCGGATTTCATCCGACCCGTGGGCGGGGGTTATTTAATCCTTAGGATTTGTTAGTTTGACCGTTAACTCTCGAAACGGTGATATTGCTCTTTCCGTACTCATACGGGAGCTCAACGATGATAAGGTCACCGTTCGCGCCCGCGACGTAAACGTCCTTGTAGTTCGAAAGCGTGAAGAGCACGGCATTGTAATCCTTACCCTTATAATTCGGGTATGCCGTCAAGCCCTGCGGCCAAAGAACGATCTCGGCGTTTATGACTCGGTAAGCCGCCATCGTGCCCGCGTTGTTGCCCCACGTCGTATATCCGTGGTGAGCCGTCTGAACGATATCGCACTGCAGATAGTCACCGTACATCTTAGTGCAAACGTTGAATGCCTGCCCCGTCGCGTCACCGGTGCTGAGGTACGTCGTCTTACCGTCGAACGTCATCTTCATAACGAGCGAGGTGGTGTTGAAGGCGTTACAGCCGTTGGGAGCGTAGCTCTCCAGCGTGTAGAGCACCTCAAGCTTCAGATCGGCAAGGTAGAACACCTGACCGACGTGAACCTTATAGAGAGTCGCGCCGAAGCCCTTCGCCGCATTGCGAATGATATCGTCCGAATATCCGGAGGTGGAGCTCCAATCGTCCCAACCCGAATTTTTCTTTGCAAGAGCCACCGATCTCTCGCGCTCGGTCTGCGACATAAAGTTCGCAAGTATACGCTCGCATGAGATGCCCTTGCCCTTAATGCTGGCATAGTTTCTGATAAGTCCGGTGTGGTCGCCGTGACCGTGGGTGATTATCCAAGCGGCGATGACCGGCTTGGTGGTGTATGCCTTCGCCTGATCCTTTATAATATTGACGAATTTCGTGGTGATCGAGCTGTTGTTGAAACCGCCGTCGATCACGATAAAGCGACCGTCGGTCAATCTGATAAGGAAGCTCTGACCGTTCGACTTAACATTCTTATTACTGTCGGTATACTCAAGTCCGATCATCGTGATCTGCGAGGTCGTCACCTTGGTATAGCTGTTATCCGACTCAAGCCCGACCGCGGGAGCCAACGGCTCGATAAGCAGTCTGGCGGAGGTTTCATAGTTATAATACCCCGCGGTTACCGTGTACTGCGAGTTCGTGTAAGTAGCAAAGAGGTTGTCGCCGATGCTCGTCTCGGTATACTTGGTATATCCGTTGGCGGCAAGGGTATTCTTGTACTCGCCGAATTCCGCGGCAGTGGTGCCGGAGACGATTATCTCGTAGCAATCGTCGTTCCCGAGGTTCTCACCGGCGTTGTAATACGCCTTGAATTTTCCGCCCTCGTATACCGGGAGAGCCGAGAGCTGATCGTCGCGGGTCTTCTGCATCGCGACCGCCTCTGCCGTCACGGTAGCTTCTCCGGTCGTTTCGTCGTAGGCGTTCTTTATCGCCTTGACGAGCTCGTTGCCCGCCGCAAGCAGATAGTTATCGGAGTAGGAGAACACGACTATCTTATGCCCGACCATTTTCACGGCGTAATCACCGTAACCGATACCCTCAAGCGCAGCCTTAGTCTCGTCGTAATTGGTCGCACCGACAAGGATCTCTACCGTCGAGGCATCGTGCTCGGTGCCCGATTGGATCCAGTCGTCGGAGAGCTTCGGAGTCACGCCGAACAAGGTGCTGAGCTCGGAGGCGATATTCTGCGCAACCTTTACAGCCGTCGTATCGGACGTGGTCGATTGCGGGCGGATTATCTTAAAGTTAAGAGCTCCGTTTTCATCTTTTGCAAGAGTCAGCGAGCCGGGATTTTCATCATTGCCGCCCTGATCTCCGCTGTCCGTAACACTGTCGGTGGGATCACCGGTCGTGTCTGCGGGACCGTTCGGCGTCTCATCGCAGGCGGTCAGCGCCGCAACGGTAAGAACGAGCACAAGCAATACAGCAGAAAGCTTTTGCCACAGTTTCATAATATCCTCTCCATTCCGCTATGATCTGCACAGCGTAAAAACATTATTACCGTTCCCACGGTTGGTGTGGGGACGGCTCGGTCGCCATCTATTATACCATTCTTGACGAAAATTTCAAGCCCCGCGGGGCATTATTTACTTCTTTTTCACAAATCGGCGGGGGCGATCGGGCACCTCCGGCAGACAATTATTTGCCGAATTTCGTCAATATTGTTCATAATTAGACGCAAAATCGTATATTTTTTCAAAAAACCTATTGACAAACACAACCGTATGCATTATAATATCTACCGTGCAAGACCGTGGGGATATCACCCGATCTTCGACACAAACTCAACACTCACCAAACTCAACATTTTGTGAAAGGAAAAAACTCAACAATGAAAAAACTCAACAAAAAGGGCTTTACGATAGTAGAGCTCGTCATTGTCATTGCCGTTATCGCGGTACTTGCGGCAGTACTCATTCCCACTTTTTCCGGCGTCGTAAGCCGCGCCAACGAATCCGCAGCTATGCAGCAGGCTGAGATAGCCTATAAAAACCTCCTTGCCACTTATGCCGGAATAGGTAGCAGCATCGATGGTTTGGCCAAAAACACCTCCGAGTGGAATTTCTACATTCACGTTGAAGATACTGAGTATTATTTTGAAGTGGAGGGCGGTCAGTTCCTGTCGACAACCATCAAAGGTAAGCCCACGACCAACCTCCCCATTTATACAGTAAAAGATGGCGAAGAAGAGCTCGCCACCAGTGACGGCAAACTTAAAAACGAACAAACCACTGCAACCCCGGAAAACGACGAGAACAATCAACAAGACTAATTCTCCATTCTAATATAAGCCAAACCGAGGCACTCAGCGCCATTTGGGTGCTGAGCGCCTCACCTTTATTATTATGAAGCAAGCCGAAAGGAGGCACGTGCAATATGAACAGATCGGGATCGCGCGGATCCACGCTCGCCGAGCTCTGCATTGTTATGGCGGTCATCGCGATAATCAGCACTATGGTGGTCTCCTTTACGGTACTGACACAAACGCGCACCGAAATGATCTCTGCCGACCGCGACTACGTCGATGACGTGGCTTCGCTGGAGGTAGCATTTGATGCCTTCCTCGGGAAATACGACTCCGCGGATTACACCCTCGGCACGGACGACAACGGCTCGTTGACAGTCAAAAAAGGCAATGATGCCGTGACCGCGCTTGTGCTCAAGGACGGTCAGCTCACTGCCAAAGAAGCAAGCATAAATATGGAGCTCAGTTGCGTAAAATCCTTGCGCTTCACGTTACACGTCTGCGCGTGCGACAACTGCGCCTGCCAAGCCCCCGATAATTGCAAATGCTCACAACAGGGTACGCACATTATCAAATGCGAAGCCATCGGTGACGACGGCGAGCTCCTCTTTACCCTTTTACGCACCGTGCGTGCGATGACGATAGATGCGGGAGGTGGCGCGGAATGATATCAAAGCTCAAAAACCGCCGCGGTGTTTCGATCGTAGAGGTCGTCGTCGCTATGGCGATCATAGTATTGATAAGCGGCA
>CAYWVC010000002.1:27445-50800 GCA_964461635.1 uncultured Lachnospiraceae bacterium | reverse complement strand
GTTTCGATCGTAGAGGTCGTCGTCGCTATGGCGATCATAGTATTGATAAGCGGCACGGTAATGTCGTTTATATTCGCCTCCGACGCCAACGCCGACAAGGACAGGGCATATACCGATGCCCGTCTGATTGCCGAAAACGCGCTTGAGGTGTTCAAGCACGCGGGCAATGCAGTGGACTATAAAGTAATATTTGAAAAACACGTTGCGGAAGGCGGCACCCTTTCCTGCGACAACGATTATTGCTCTTACGCCTATGCCACGGGGTACGTTACACTTAATATCCGAGCCGATTACAGTGGCAATGATGGCAAAGACACCTTCACCGCCGTTGCGAAGAAGCAGAACGGCGACGAGCTCTTCAATATAAAATACGGGAAATGATGATGAAAACGCTCAGAAAAATATTGCGGTCGCAACGCGGCGTAGCAATCGAAATGGCACTGTTCCTGATGCTGATAGTATTTCTGTTCAGCACGCTTATAACCGTCTTTTGTCTGTCGGCGCACACCTCTACCCTGCGGCAGAACGAAAGATTCGCGGAAGATGCAAGTATCGACCAGATCGGAGAAAAATTCGTAAAACAAGTGCAAAGCAGCGGCAACGCAGATTCGTTCAATGCCTCCGATTCCGGTTACAAAGCCGAAGTAACACAGAACGGCGATAACAACTACACTTTGAAAATAACCGACCCTCAAAGCGGCAAGCTCCTGCTTACCGTAGAGGTGAGTAAAAATAATACTACAACAACGGTCGTTCGCTGGCAAAAGCCCGGCGCAACGGCAAACTGAGGTGACAAATGATATCATCCGGAAACGCAAGCACAGTATTTATAGATTCGTTTAACAAGACGGTGCACTGTTACTCGGTCTCCGATGGCGGCACGGTGCACGACCTTCTGCCCTACAACGCGGTGGATTTCACCCCGGGGTTCTACACCGACCTTGCCTCAATGCTCTTGGAATTTCAGCAAAGGCACCCCGCCGTCCCGTCGGCAACCTACAATTTCATCCTGCCCGATCAGGCAATAGTGACCGACGTGCTGTCGATCCCCACTATGAATTCACGGGCAATGAAAAATGCGGTGAACGCAACGCTGGAGGGACTGTTTAAGAATCGCCGCGAGCTGACCCTTTGCAACTTTTGCTGTATGCAGAACAAGCAGATATCGGTATACAGCGTAGCCGGCGTGCAGAGCGGCATTCTCTCCGCTATCCGTTCGGCAGCCGATACTGCCCATATCCCGGTGAGCTGCTTCTCCTTCGCGGCGGAGACCTCCGCTATTGCGGCGGGAATGCTCAACCCCAAGCTCAGATCCAACACCTACCTGCTCCTTGACATCAAGGAGCATATGACCCGTATGATTTTCGTAAGCAAGGGAATCTCGCTCGGGTCGGCGGTTCTGCCGTTCGGTTACAGGATAATGGAGAAGCACCGTTTGCTTGCGGAGGAGACGCTGTTCGATCACTCGTTAGCCGAGCTTGCGGTAGCGAACGCCCGTGCGCGTGCCAAGGCGAAGAACGCAACGCTCATAGGATCCGCCGAGTGCGAGGTCACCGAGAACGACGCGGTTCCCGGCAACTCCGAAGAGATCAACGCTGATCCGCTCTCCGAAACCGATGACCTTTCTGCCGACAACGCTGTCACACCGACCGGAAATCTCCCGAAAAAGGCACCGCGTAAGCTACCGAAGACTATGATCCGCCCCGAGCCGACAAGTCAGCAGGGCTACGCCGACGAGAATTTCAGGATTATCGCAAAATGGGCGCTCTGCTATCTTCAGGAAAGTGAGCGGCTTCAACCGTTCGGCGCGATCAACACGGTCTACGTCAACCTTCCCGATCGGCTTCTGTCAAGCATCAACGCCTTCAACGCCGAGGGGAGCGGCAGCACCGCCGCCAGATTGGTTCCCGCCGGATTCGGCGAAGCAGGTCAGCGCGTCGGCGACGATCTGGAGCTTTACGGCGGGCTTTACGTCGGAAAAGCCAAAAATCAGTTTACATTCTGAAAGATGAACGTAATCTTTTCTATCCCCGACGGGCTCTACACCGTCGTGACCTACGTGCTTGCCGGGATCGTCGGGCTTTGCGTCGGAAGCTTCTTAAACGTCGTGATCTATCGCTTGCCAAACGGCATGAGCCTTGCAAAACCGGCATCGCACTGTACCTCCTGCGGCTACAAATTGAAATTTTACGACAATATCCCGATCGTCTCGTACTGTCTGCTCGGCGGGCGCTGTCGCTCCTGTAAGCAACGGATCTCCTTCCGCTATACGGCGATCGAGGCGGCAAATATGCTGCTTTGGCTCCTCTGTGTCCTGCGGTTTCGCACAAATGCCGTTTATATGGCGGTTGCGATGCTCGTGTGCTCGATCTCGCTTTGCGTGGCGTTCATTGATGTCGAGCATCGGATTATCCCCGACAGCTTGCAGATCGCCCTTGCCATACCCGCTGTCGTTGCCATATTCGTTGACACTCACACCGTCTGGTACGACCATTTGATAGGCGCGGGTGCGGCATTCATAATTCTGTTTGCCGTTTCTGCCGTCGGTGAGAAGGTCCTCGGGCGCGAGGCTCTCGGTGGCGGCGACGTAAAGCTCGTCACGGGCTGCGGATTGCTCCTCGGATGGCAGAAGCTCATTCTGATGATGCTGATCGCCTCGGTCAGCGGCAGTATCGTTATGCTTGCCGCAAAGCACAAGCAGGGTGACGGCGAGAGCCGCGAGACCCCGTTTGCGCCGTTTCTGACAGCGGGCACGGTCATTGCAATGCTCTTCGGTGACGCTATTATCTCGGCATACCTCGGTATTCTTATCGGATGAAAGGAGAAGGTAATGCAGCAGCAATACAAATACACCGCAATAAACCTTCAAAAGGAAAAGTTCAGCGGAATATTTATCGCGCAGGATGAAGCCGATCTTGCCGTACAGCTCTCCAAGCAGGGGCTCTACCTCGTGTCGGCATCCCCGTACTCCGACAAGTCCCCCTCGGCGTTTTTCACGCTCGGCACGGGAAAGGTCAAGCTCTCCGAGCTCACGACCTTCTGCCGCCAATATTCGATAATGATAAATTCGGGCATATCCCTGCTCGGCGGACTTGAGATACTGAAGGAGCAAAAGTTCTCCCGATATTTCCGTCAACTGCTCCAAGTGATATATGAGGACGTAAAGGCAGGAATGATGCTGTCCGAGGCTATGGCAAAGCACAAAAAGGTATTCCCGGACTTCTTCCGCTCTATGATAAAGGTCGGCGAGACCAGCGGAAAGCTCGACGTCGTAATGAACTCGCTTGCCGATTACTACGAAAAGGACAGTGCCATCAAGAAAAAGATGGTCAGCGCGGTATCGTACCCGATAATGATCCTGTGTATGACCCTCGTCATCGTAATCGTGATGCTCGCTTTCGTCGTGCCGCAATTCCGCGAGACGCTCGATAAGCTTGAGGTGGAGGGTAACTTAATGACGCAGTCGGTCTTTGCAATATCCGACTTTCTCGTCGCAAACTGGCTGTACCTTCTCGCGGGCGTTATCGTCGTCGCTCTGATCCTCTTTGCCATCGGCAAAACCAAAAAAGGCAGATACGTCTACGATTGGCTGCTTGTACACACCCCGATAATCTCCAAGGTAATGATCGATCTGATAACCGCGCGCTTTGCCCGCGGCTTCGGTCTGCTCCTTTCAAGCGGAATGGACGTGACCGACGCGCTTGAGGCAGTTGTCATCGTATTCGGTAATAAGGACGTTGAGCGCAGATTCGGCTTGGCGGTGGAGGATGTCAAGCACGGAACTCAGCTTGCCATCGCCTTCGACAAATACCGTTTGTTCCCCGACATTATGACCCAAATGATCGCCGTCGGCGAACGCACCGCCGCGCTGGACGAGGTGCTCACTCGATCCTGCACCTTCTTTGATGATGCGGTCGATTCATCGCTGAATTCGGTCACCTCCAAGATCCAGCCGATAATGCTTATAATACTTGGCTGTATCATTGCCGTGCTGTTTATGGCGGTATATTCGCCTATGCTGTCTATTATGGAGAATTTCTGAGCCGCGCAAATAACGCAAAAACGTTACCGCCCACGCGGAGTGAGGATTTTTATGAATATTAACGAAGATATCTTACAATTTTATCTCTACAAAAAGCTGATAAAAAGAAAGGACGTTGAGGTAATCCTCAACGAATCCAAGCGGCTTAATATTTCGGCGCGAAACTATATGCTCGCCAAGGAATATACCACCGACACGACCGAGCTTGAGGCACTTGCGGAATATTACTGTATGCCTTTCGTAGAGCTCGATATGCTGGAGATCGACAAGACGCTGTTTAACCGCTACGGTCTTGAATATATGAAGAAGAACAAGTTCGTGCCGATCATGATCGACAGGAACGGCGTTCTCCTTATAGCCGTCGGAAAACCGCTGGACGTTAACGCTATGTCAGCCGCCGCGTCCGCCTTTACCGGGAAGATCGACACCGTATTGACCTCGCCCGTGCAGATAGACCGGTACGTGGACTCGGTATCTGCGGTCAAATCGACCTCCGATGCCCTTCACGCCCTTAATACCGAGAGCGACGAAAAGCTCTTCGCCGGAATGAAAGCCCGACCGGAGGACGTTGCCTCCGCCGACGACGTTATAAACAACCCCGCGGTCCGTCTGGTTGACTCAATTATCAAGGAAGCTATCCCCTACCGCGCAAGCGATATACACATCGAGCCCTTTGAAAAGCAGGTGCGCGTGCGCTACCGTATCGACGGCGACCTTCAGGAGCGCGCCAGCTTCCCCATCGAATCTTACCCCGCGATCTGCGCCCGTATCAAAATAATGTCGGGAATAAACATTGCGGAGCGGCGCGTGCCGCAGGACGGACGCATAAACCTTCGTATCGGAGGAAAGGAATACGACTTCCGCGTCTCTTCCCTCCCCTCCGTTCACGGCGAAAAATTCGTTATACGAATTCTTGACAAGACCTCGTTCCGCTTCACCCGCCGTGACCTCGGATTCACCGAAGCCGAAAACGCCACGATAGACAGGATGCTTGCCCGCCCTCACGGGATAATCCTGCTGACCGGACCGACGGGATGCGGCAAATCCACCACCCTCTACTCCTTCCTTAAGGAGGTCAACGACCCAACCGTCAATATCGTAACGGTTGAAGACCCGGTCGAATATATGATGAGCGGAATCACTCAGACACAGGTCAACACAAAGGCAAATATGACCTTCGCCACCGCGTTGCGCGCCACCCTGCGTCAAGACCCGGATATTCTGATGATCGGCGAGATACGTGACGAAGAAACGGCGGAGATCGCCGTCCGCGCGGCTATCACGGGACACCTCGTTTTCAGCACACTCCACACCAATGATGCCCCGGGTGCCATAACGCGCCTTGTGGATATGAAGATCCCCGACTACCTCGTGTCCGATGCGATCGTCGGAGTCATAGCGCAACGGCTCGTAAAGCAACTCTGCCCCGCTTGCAAAAAGCGCAGCAAGACAACCGCCGCCGAGATGAAGGCGTTGGGAATCGACGAACCTATGACGGTATACAGACCGCATGGCTGTCAGTATTGCAATAACACAGGCTATAAGGGCAGGGTCGCAATTCACGAAATAATGTATATGAACGATGCCATAAAGAACGCCATTTCGCAGACAAAAAATTCCGAGGTGTTGCGAAAAACCGCCGAGGAAAACGGGATGGTAAGCCTCTTTGACTCCTGTAAGCTGCTCGTCAAAAAAGGAACGACAAGCATTCAGGAAATGCTGGCATTAAAAACTCAGTAACTGCCTGAAAATTCAAGAGGGAGAAGCAAAGCTTCTCCCTTTCTGATTAACTCATTTCGCGTAATATACCCTTCCGGGGCGGCGTTCTGCGGCCTTCGGCAGCTCGCCCGCGGCGTATCCCACGACAAGGTTCCCGATCCCCTCGTAATCGCCCTCAATTCCGAGAGAGCGCAGTATCTCCTTGCCCCCGTCGCTGTCAAACACCTCTTTGGCACGGTGTATCCAACAGCTTCCGAGCCCCAGCGCGTGCGCCTCAAGCATCATATTCCCCATCACCAGACTGCCGTCGTAAACGCTTGTGCGGTATTCACGGTTTCCGAGCACCACAAGCACGACGGGTGCGCCGTAAAACGGATCGGCATCGACCCCCATTACGGCGGCATTCATCGCCGCGACCCGATCGCGAAGCGCGGGATCGGTGATCTGAAGTATCACGCTCCCCTGTCTCCCTCTTCCGCTGGCGGCGTAAAGCCCCGCCTCGATCACAAGGTCCAAAAGCTCCTGCGGCACGGCATCGGGCTTGTAGCTCTTTACACTCCTGCGAGTGCGTATGTTTTCAAGAATCTTATCCATATATATTTCCTCCCGATCTGAATTTCAAGCTTATTATACCGCAAAACCCGATAGGTGTCAACTTTATCGGATTTTATCCCCCAACACCTTGAAAAAAAGCTCGGCAAATGATATAATCAAGTTTAGAGAGCACTAAAAAACATTTCACGTCGTGTCAATGCGGCGGAAGGGAGATAAAAATGCAGATCAAACAAAGCATCCTTTTTATAGGCAACAGCTTCTCCTACTTCAACGATCTCAACAAGCCCGACGGGATCTTTTACAACGTAGCCGTCAACGCCGGACATAACGTCAAGGTCGATTGCGTTTACAAGGGCGGCTATACCCTTCAAAAATTTCTCGATCCCAACGACAAATACGGTGCCGAGGTAAGTGCCAAGCTCTCACACGTGCACTACGATATCATAATAATACAGGAGCAAAGTCACACCCCGGTATCCAACACAGCGCAGTTCTTTGACTCTTGCCGTCGCTTCAAGGAACTTGCCGACCGGCACGGTGCCGAGCTCCTGCTCTACGCCACGTGGGGATACAAAGCCGGGCAATGCGAGCTTGAACGTTACGGTGCCGACACCGCGGATATGGAGATGAAGCTCCGCGCCTCCTACGCTACGATCGCGTCGAAGCTCGGCATAGGGGTTGCAAACGTCGGCGCCGCCTTTACGAAAATGCTCGACTCCTTCCCGAACGTAGAAATCTACGATCCCGATCTGAAGCATCCGGGGATAAACGGCAGCTACCTTGCTTCGTGGGTACTCTTCGGCACTGTATTCGGCGTCGATCCGGCAACACTGAGCTACAACGGCACGAGGGATCCCGAAACCGCCGACATACTTCGCTCGGCAGCATCGGATATCATACGCAACGGCGCACCGATAGCCGAAGGATACGGGATAAGTTAACCCCCGAAAATTTAATTTGCAATATAAACAAATTTGTGATACAATAGTTTCACGGGCTCAGACCCGAATATTTATAACGGAGCGTGCTTTTTGAAAAACACCCGTCATTTGGAGATAGTATTGTAAACGAGAGGTTTGCAAATACTTTCTCGGCAATCCTCTCGTATTTTGAGCGTCAACAAATTATGAAAGGATAAAAAATGAACGATTTGACGATACGTTTAGAAACCAAAGAAGATTACAGAGCTGTCGAAGAGCTTAACCGCGAGGCATTTTGGAACGTCTACAAGCCGGGTGCCGACGAGCACTATTACGTGCATATGATGCGAAGCCACCCGGACTTTATCCCCGAGCTCGCCTTTGTCCTTGTGACCGATGGCAAGATCATCGGCAACGTTATGTACACAAAGGCGTGGCTTGAGGATGAAAACGGGATGAGGAAAGAGATTATTTCCTGCGGTCCTCTTTGTGTAGCACCCGAATATCAAAGGCAAAAGCTCGGAAAGCTTTTGCTTGAGCATTCATTTGAGGCGGCGCGCAAGATGGGCTACGGCGTGAACGTGATCCTCGGCAATCCGGGAAATTACGTCAGCCGCGGCTTCGTGAGCTGCAAAAAGAAGAACGTC
Source organism: uncultured Lachnospiraceae bacterium (assembly GCA_964461635.1). Classification (GTDB taxonomy): domain Bacteria; phylum Bacillota; class Clostridia; order Oscillospirales; family CAG-272; genus RGIG3994. The sequence goes on along the minus strand of CAYWVC010000002.1, from coordinate 42,917 downwards.
AGCTTTATCGCAGACGGCAACTTTCCCACCGCCCTGCTCGTCGCGGAGCTCGTTCCGGGCGTGCTTGACGGCAGAAAATGGATGTATATTCCTTCCTCTGCCGCCGATTGCTGTGAGGATGTCGCCGCAGTCGAGGCATTCGATGCGACCTTTCCACCGAAAGAAAAAAAGTGGATGCCGAGCCAGGAGGAATTCTACATCTATAGCCACTCTTCACTCGTAAGATAAATATAAAACGCCGCCGAGGGAGCGTATGCTCCCTCGGCGGTACGCGTTTTTGCTCAATGCTACGTCGCATACGCGAGACGGTTCACAGACAAAGTCAGGAGATCAATTTGCCGAACAGATCGGCTCGATCACGGATAAGAAGTAATGCGTAAGCTCCTCCGGGGACTCTTTCATTTCGTGAGAAATCCACCAATCCACCGTTTCCACAAACGAGGACGAAATATGATTGACAAGATAATCCTCCGGCAAGGTGCTGTTTTTCAGCAATCCTTTTTCCGCGTACTGTATCACGATCAGCTTTTTCAAATTGCTCTTGAAGTACCGCAGAAAGATCTCGTTATTCTGTGAGGACAGAAGCTCCAGAATATTGCGGTCATTCTCCTGCAAATGCCGGAGCAAATGCAAGAACACCGAATCCGTCTTACTGCCGCAGGAATAATGGTAATGCCCGTGTGGGAGCCCCATCGCCGTGTCGATGATGTGACCGAACAGCTCCTCGCACAAGTCCTTGAGCAAATAGTCCTTCGTCTCAAAATGAGAGTAAAAGGTCGTTCTGCCGACGTTTGCCTCATCAATGATCTCCTGTACCGAGATCCGGTTATAATTTTTCTTTGAAAGCAACGCTGTAAAAGCCGAGAAAATCGCTTCTCTTGTTTTCATTTGGCGGCGGTCCATTGCATCCTCCCGAATAAATATCAAAAAATGTTCGGTAATGAACAGGATCAGATAATTGGTTCTTGCTTCCTCTTCAAAAATCCGTATAATATATCTCGTAACGAACAAACAGTCCCGTATCATACGTATTATACACGATCTGTTCATTCGTGTCAATTGAGAGAGGTGCAAATAATGTTCAAAAAGCTCAATGATATTCTTTCCGGTCTTCCCGCAACACTTGTGGGCGGAGTGTTTTTGCTGTGCAGCTTCTTTTTGCCGAAGCTTGGAGTTGAGCTCCCCATTGATCCTGCGTGGGTCACTGTACTGATCAGCGGCATTCCCCTTCTGTATTTGGCAGTGTGGAGAACCGTACACAACAGGGGAATCAGCAAAATTTCCTCTGCCCACTTGATCTGCTTTGCTATGATCGCGGCGATCTGCATCGGCGATCTGTTTGCCGCCGGCGAAGTTGCCTTCATTATGGCGATCGGCGAGATTTTAGAGGATATGACCACCAACCGCGCCAAAAAGGGGCTGAAAAAGCTCATTGCCCTTGCCCCCACACAGGGCAGACGAATTGTAAACGGTAAGGAGGAAATGATTCCTGCCGAGGAAATCCGCAAAAACGATATTCTCCGCATTCTCCCCGGAGAAACAGTTCCCGTGGACGGTATCATCGTAAGCGGCGAGACTTCCGTTGACCAATCCATTATGACCGGCGAGTCCCTGCCGGTGGACAAAGCTGTAAATGATGAAGTGTTCTGCGGAACGATCAACCGCTTCGGCTCAATCGACATCCGTGCCACCAAGGTTGGGGAGGACAGCTCCTTGCAGAAGCTCATTCGTATGGTACAGGACGCCGAGAACAAAAAAGCTCCAATGGCACGAATTGCGGACAGGGTAGCAAGCTGGCTTGTCCCTGCCGCATTACTGATCGCCATAATAGCGGGATTGGTAACAAAGGATATCGTTCGAGCGGTTACGGTGCTTGTCGTTTTCTGTCCCTGTGCCTTGGTGCTGGCTACTCCTACGGCAATTATGGCCGCCATCGGACAGGCAACAAAGCACGGCGTTATTATCAAGTCCGGCGAGGCATTGGAGACAATGGGCAAGGTCGGCACCGTCGCTTTTGACAAAACCGGCACCTTGACCTACGGCAGGCTTGAGGTCTGCGACATCCGCTCTTTCAGCAAGGAAATTGATGAAAACGAACTTTTATCCGTGGCGGCTTCCGCCGAGGCAAAAAGCGAGCACCCTCTCGGCAAAGCGATCGTCGCCCGTGCGCAGGAGCGTGAGCTTACCGTTGCGGAGTCCGCATCCTTCAAAATGACCGCCGGCAAAGGCGTTTATGCCGAGGTAAACGGTCAAAAAATACTATGCGGAAGTGAAGCGTTCCTATCGGAGAACGGCGTTGTCGCGGAAGCCTCCGTCCATTCCGTTTTGGATGAATTGCGCGGTCGCGGCAAGGCAACCGTTCTTGTCGCCAAAGGCGAAAGGTGTATCGGCGTTCTGGCAATGTCCGACGCACTGCGCCCGGAGTCGAAGAAAATGGTAGAGCAATTGCACCGAATGGACACCGATATCGTTCTGTTGACCGGAGATAATCGGAAAACTGCCGATTACTTTGCCGCGCAGGTAGGCATCAATCAAGTATACGCCGGGCTCTTGCCGGAGCAGAAGGTCAACGGCATTGCCGATATTCAAAAGAGCGGCAAAGCTGTATGTATGATCGGTGACGGAGTGAACGACGCACCTGCTCTGAAAACCGCAGACGTCGGGATTGCTATGGGCGGTCTCGGCAGTGACGTAGCAGTGGAAGCGGCGGATATTGTCCTGATGCGAGACGATATTTCCAAGCTGCCTTATCTGAAGCGACTGTCCAATGCCACAGTCAGGACTATCAAGGTCAGCATTACATTATCTATGTGTATAAACCTTTTAGCGGTTACCCTGTCCGTACTCGGACTTCTCTCTCCCACCACCGGTGCATTGGTCCACAATGCGGGCTCCTGCTTTGTGGTCTTGATCGCCGCATTGCTGTACGACAGAAAATTCGAATAAAACCTAAAACAGCCAGCATACAAAACAGCCCGCAAATTCGTCTTTCAATACGAATTTGCGGGCTTTAATGTTTATAGACTTTTAATGCTTGCCGTCATTCCCACTCTTACCGGAAACTGCGACTCAAACAATTTTGTATATGCGGTTTGGCACGTGTTTTGTTGCCATAGCGTTACGCTGACAAGGATATTATAATTGATTATCGGTTAAATCAGCAGAATTTGTACTCATCCGATTAAGTTGCTTATAGGTTTTTACGATAATAATTGCAGAAATAATCGCCGTCAAAATATCAGATACCGGCATTGAATACAGCACTCCATCAAGCCCAAAGAACAAGGGCAGTAATAATGCAAAGCCAACGCCAAATACAATCTCACGAATCATTGAGAGCATTGTAGATTCCACTGCTTTCCCCATTGCTTGCAAGAAGATGAAGGTTGCCTTATTCACACAAGCAAAAATCATCATACAAAGATAAATGCGGAATGCCTTTACGGCAAAATCGGTATAATAAACGCTTTCGTTAGCCGCACCGAAGATTTGTATTAAAACATTCGGGAAGAACTCAACAATTATAAGTGAAACTGCGCCGACACAGGCTTCGGCAATTAAAAGCTTTGTAAACAGCGTCTTGACGCGTTCATTCAATTTTGCGCCCATATTGAAGCCTACAATCGGGATACATCCTGCCGCCATACCTATAACAATTGAAATAACGATCTGGAAGAACTTCATGACGATGCCGACAACCGCCATAGGAATTTGTGCGTACTGCTCCTGCCCGAAGATGGCATCCATAGCACCGTATTTGCAAATCATATTGTTAATTGCCATCATTGCGGCAACGAGCGAGATCTGAGCAAGAAAACTGCAAAGGCCAAGAGATAAAGTTTTGCCCACAATCCGACCTTTCAATTTAAGGTCGCTGATGTTTAGCTTGATAATTTTTGCACGGAATAAATACCAAACCGAAAGGACAGCGGTAGCAATCTGACCGATAACAGTAGCAACGGCAGCACCCATCATTCCCCACTTGAAGCCGAAAATGAATATCGGGTCAAGAATGATATTGATTATTGCACCGGCAAGGGTTGAAACCATTGCAAATTTCGGACTGCCGTCTGCGCGGATAATAGGATTCATTGCCTGTCCAAACATATAGAATGGAATACCGAGCGCAATCCAAAATAAATATTCTTTTGACAATTCAAAGGTTTCGGCGTTTACATTACCGCCAAAAGCTGTAAGTATAGCATCATCAAAAATAAGATATATAGCGGTTAGAATAATGCTACTGATGACACAAAGTAAGATCGAGTTTCCGACACTGCGGGTAGCGTTTTCGGTTTTCTTTTCTCCAAGCGAAAGGCTGACAAAAGCACAGCAACCGTCACCGATCATAACGGCGATGCCGAGAGCGATAACCGTCAGCGGAAATACAACTGTGTTCGCGGCATTTCCGTATGAGCCGAGATAGTCGGCGTTGGCAATAAAGATTTGGTCAACTATGTTATATAATGCACCGACCAAAAGTGAAATGATGCAGGGCACAGCATATTTGCCCATAAGTTTGCCGACCTTTTCGGTGGCGAGATACGATTGATTTTCTTCCATTTGATTACCTCCTAAAAAGCGCAAAAAATAATGCGCAAATCCAAAACTGGACTTACGCATTTCTGCTACTCGTTAAGACTATTATAACACACACCCTCCAAAAATTCAAACTTTTTTGCGTGACTTTTTTTGAATTTTTATGCCATATACAGTGTTCTGCAACGCGACGGTCGAAGCCTACACCGGCAAACTCAAAGATATATGATTGGACAATCAAAAAAGAGCTATTAGATTTCGTACAAAAATCTGATAGCTCTAAATTTTATTTATGAATAATTTTCAGATGTTGCCAAAACGTTGCCACGAGGACTTTTTAATCCTTAAAAACCCGGTGTTTATGCGGGCTTTCAGGTTTTTTATTATTCCCACTCGATCGTGGCGGGGGGCTTGCCCGTGATATCGTACACGACACGGCCGGCTCCCTTGACCTCGTTCACTATCCTTGCCGACACGCGATCAAGGACACGGTAGGGTATCTGCACGTACTCGCAGGTCATAAAATCGGAGGTTCTGACCGCTCTCAGCGCAATAGTATAGTCGTAAGTCCTGAAATCCCCGACAACGCCCACCGAGCGCATACCGGTAAGCACCGCGAAGTATTGATCGGCGCGAACTCGCGTGCGCTCAAGCTCCTCACGGAATATGGCGTCCGCCTCACGCAAGATGTCAAGCTTTTCCTTCGTTATTTCACCGATGACGCGTACGCCAAGTCCGGGTCCCGGGAAGGGCTGACGGCGAACGAACTTTGAGGGGAGCCCCAGCTGCTTGCCGAGCGCACGCACCTCATCCTTAAAGAGTCCGCGAAGCGGCTCGACAACGCCCTCAAATTTTATATCCTTCGGCAGACCGCCAACGTTGTGATGGCTCTTTATCGTCGCCGCCTTGTTGCCTCCCGATTCTATAACGTCGGGATAGATCGTGCCCTGCGCAAGGAACTTGACGTTCGGGAGCTTATTTGACTCTTCCTCAAAGACCCTTACGAATTCGGCACCGATGATCTTACGCTTTTTCTCGGGGTCCTCGACCCCCTTCAAGGCATTAAGGAATCTGTCCTCCGCATTGACTCGGATAAAATGCAGGTCCCTGCCCTTGAACGCCGCCTCAACCTCGTCACCCTCGTTCTTTCTCATCAGTCCGTGATCGACGAAGATGCAATGAAGCTGTCCCGGGACCGCCTTCGACAGCAGGGCGGCACAGACCGAGGAATCCACCCCGCCCGACAGACCGAGCAAAACGTGCGCATCGCCGATCTGCTCTCGGCACTGAAGGATAAGCTCACGCTCAAGATTACGGAGGTCGTAATCTCCGTTAGCCCCGCACACGCGGTACATGAAGTTACGGATCATATCGGAGCCGTTCGGCGTGCTTTCCACCTCCGGGTGGAACTGAACGCCGTAAAGCTTGCGCTCGGTATTTTGAATAGCCGCGTTGACACATTCATTTGTAGACGCGATCGACTCAAAGCCGTCGGGCAGCTTAACGATCTGATCGGTATGGCTCATAAGCCCAACCTGCTCCTTATGCATACCGTAAAAGAGCTCCGAATCGGTATTCACGTTCATCTTGGTTTTACCGTACTCACCGCCTTTGCACGCGGCGACGGTACCGCCGACCGACCACGCAAGGAGCTGACTTCCGTAGCATATTCCGAGCACGGGAATACCGAGCTCAAATATTTTCGGATCGCAATGGGGTGATTCGGGCAGATAGACACTGTTCGGTCCGCCGGTAAGAATTATGCCGATCGGCGCTATCTCGGCGATCTTCTCCGCCGATATATCCCCCGGCTTCACGACCGAATACACCTTGCACTCACGCACCCGACGGGCGATAAGCTCCTTATACTGCCCGCCGAAATCAAGTATTAAAACCGTTTGTGACTTCATAAGCCCCCTCCGATCGGTCAGCCGATCTTAACGTACTCTTCCCTGTCGGCACCGACTGAGACGTACTCGATACGGCATCCGACCGCCTTTTCAAGATAGCTTACGTAAGCCTTCGCCGCGTCGGGAAGCTCATCGTAACTGCGGCAACCCGAAACGTCGCCAAAGCCGTCAAGGTATTCAATGATCGGCTTTGCGCGGTTAAGGCGCTCACCGGTCGGGAAATCGGTAGTTATCTCGCCGTCCACCTCGTAAGCCGTGCAGACCGGGATCTTATCAAGGTACGACAGCACGTCAAGCTTGGTCAGCGCGATAGTGTCCGCTCCCTGCACGGCTACGCCGTAGCGCGACGCGGGTACGTCAAAGGGACCGACCCTGCGGGGTCTGCCGGTAGCGGCACCGTATTCTCCGCCGGCGGCACGAAGCGCCTCGGCTTCCTCGCCGAACATCTCCGCGGTGAAGGGGCCCTCGCCGACACAGGTGGAGTAAGCCTTCATAATTCCTACTGTGTTGGTCAGCTTTACACCGGGTATGCCGGCACCGATGGGAGCATATCCCGCGAGCGTCGTGGACGACGAGGTGTAGGGATAAATGCCGAATTCGATATCGCGAAGTGCTCCGAGCTGTGCCTCAAACATTATCCGCTTCCCGTCTTTGACAGCGTTCATAAGATACGCCGAAACGTCGGTAACGAAGGGCTTTACCGCACTGCCGAACTTATCAAGCCAAGCAAGCATCTCTTCGGCATTTACCGGTTCGTGGCCGTAGCCGGTAACCGTTATATTCTTCCATTCGACGATATCCTTGACCTTCTCGGCAAGCTTGTCACCGTCAAAGAGGTCGCCCATACGGATACCCTTTTTCATATACTTATCGGCATACACGGGGGCTATACCGCGGCGGGTCGATCCGAATTTCTTGTCGGCAAGGCGCTCCTCCTCCATAATATCCTGCATCTTGTGATAGGGCATACAGATTATCGCCTTATCGCTGATCTTAAGATTGTTCGGAGTAATGACAACGCCCTTCTCGGTGAGCTTTTGCATCTCGCCGACGAGGTGCTCGATATCAATGACCATTCCGTTGCCCATCACGTTAACGGTAGTCTCGCGCAGGATGCCGGAGGGCAGGAGATTAAGGACGAATTTGCCCCTCTCGTTTATCACCGTGTGTCCCGCATTGTTGCCGCCCTGATAGCGGCAAATGATGTCGTAATCGGACGAAAGCAGATCGACCATACGGCCCTTCCCCTCGTCACCCCAGTTAATACCAACGATTGCTGTAAGCATTTTTATATTCCTCCTAAAATTATACGTTCACGTCTGCGCTGACCGTACCGTCAAGCTCCGATGCATTATCGGCAAGCACGGCTCGCACGACGGCAAGGTATTCCTCCGTCTGCTCCTCCGCTCTGCCGGTAAATCTTCCGTTTCTGATTATACCGTCGATCTCGTCCCAGGTCAGTCCGAACGCGGGATCCCCCGCGATCCGATCGAGAAGGTCGTTGTCGCCGCCCTCGGTCTTGACACGCTTACCCGCGGCAACGGAGTGACGGCGTATCGCCTCGTGAAGGGTCTGGCGGTCACCGCCCGCCTTCACGCAATGCATAAGTATATTTTCGGTAGCCATAAACGGGAGCTCGTCCATCAGATGACGCTCGATCACCTTCGGGTAGACCGTCAGCCCGCTTATTACGTTGATATAAAGCGACAGTATGCCGTCGGTGGCAAGAAATGCCTCGGGAATACTGATCCTGCGGTTTGCCGAATCGTCAAGCGTACGCTCAAGCCACTGCGTTCCCGCCGTCATCGCGGGATTAAGCGCATCGGCTATCACGTATCTGGCAAGCGAGGATATACGCTCACTTCGCATCGGATTCCGCTTGTACGCCATAGCGGACGATCCGACCTGCCCCGACTCAAAGGGCTCGTCAACCTCCTTGAGATGGGACAGAAGCCTTATATCCCCCGAAAACTTTTGTGCGCTCTGCGCGATGCCCGAGAGCACCGAGAGCGAGAAATAATCCACCTTGCGCGAATAGGTCTGCCCGCTTACGGCATACGAGGTCTCAAAGCCGAGCTTTTTCGCCACCTTATCCTCAAGCTGTCTGACCTTCTCGGAATCCCCGCCGAAGAGCTCAAGGAAGCTCGCCCCCGTCCCCGTCGTTCCGCGGCAACCGAGAAGCTTCAGATTGCCAAGGGTAAAGTCAAGCTGCTCAAGATCCATCATAAGATCCTGCATCCACAGCGTCGCGCGCTTACCGACCGTCGTAGGCTGAGCCGCCTGAAAATGCGTATATGCAAGCGTAGGCAAGCCCTTGTACTTCTCGGCAAAGTCGGCAAGTGCCGCTATCGCGGCAAGCAGTTTGCGCCGGATATGCCTCAGTGCATCGCGCTGAAGTATCAGATCGGTATTGTCCCCGACGTAACAGCTCGTGGCACCGAGGTGAATAATAGGCTTCGCCTCCGGGCAAGCAATGCCGTAGGCATATATGTGTGCCATCACGTCGTGTCTTATCTCACGCTCGCGGCGGTCGGCAACCTCATAATCGATATCGTCGGTATGTGCCCTCAACTCGTCAAGCTGACTGTCGGTTATCTCAAGTCCAAGCTCCTTTTCGCTCTCGGCAAGGGCGACCCACAGCTTGCGCCACGTCGAAAACTTGCGGTCATCCGAAAATATCTCCTGCATCTCCCGACTCGCGTAGCGGCGGCAAAGCGGATTTTCATATATATCGTGCATCGTATTCCTCCCATCAAGGTCTGTTTGCGACGACTTGGAACGCGCCGTTCCGATCAATCCTCAATACGGGTCTTATTATATCATATCTGCGTACTATTTTCCATATTTTTTGAAAAAAAGCACTCGACAAATTATCATTAACCGAGCCGCCCGGTTTCGGTAAAAAATCACCAACAAAAAGCTATGCTGACGACGTGCGGCATTTTGCGGGAAGTTCTTGACAACACCCCCTGCGGCGGTGTATAATAGCCCCCGTACAGGATCAAAGAGCGTCTCGGGGTACAGCCCACACGGCGCTTTTTTGGTTTCATCAGCAAATCACGTGGAGGATTCTCATATGAGTAACGTTTCGGATCGCTTCGGTTGCCTTGTGTTCGATGACAGAGTAATGAAAGCAAGATTGCCCCTTACAGTCTACAATTCACTGCGACAGACCATAGACGAGGGCAAGAGCCTTAACAGTGACCTTGCCAACGCGGTCGCCGAGGCTATGAAGGATTGGGCGGTCGGTCTCGGTGCCACGCATTACACGCACTGGTTCCAGCCGCTGACCGGCATCACCGCCGAAAAGCACGACAGCTTCATAAACCCCGCTCCCGACGGCGGCGTGATAATGGAATTCTCCGGCAAGGAGCTTATCAAGGGTGAGCCCGATGCCTCATCATTCCCCTCCGGAGGGTTGCGCGCTACCTTTGAGGCTCGCGGCTACACTGCTTGGGACCCGACCTCATATGCATTTATCAAGGACAACACCCTCTGCATTCCGACTGCTTTTTGCTCGTACGGCGGAGAAGCCCTCGACAAAAAAACGCCCCTGCTCCGCTCTATGCAGGCGCTCAACAAGCAAGCTATGCGGATCCTGCGGCTCTTCGGCAACACCGACGTAAAATGTGTAAAACCGTCGGTCGGTGCCGAGCAGGAATATTTTCTTATTGATAAAGATTTATATCAAAAGCGTAAGGACCTCATCTTCTGCGGCAGGACGTTATTCGGGGCAATGCCACCGAAGGGACAGGAGCTTGACGACCATTACTTCGGCGTAATAAAGCCGCGCGTCGCCACTTATATGGCTGACCTCAACGAGGAGCTTTGGAAGCTCGGTATACTCGCAAAGACCGAGCACAACGAGGTCGCGCCCGCCCAGCACGAGCTGGCACCGATCTACGCCACGGCAAACATAGCGGCAGATCACAATCAGTTGACCATGGAAATTATGCAAAAGGTCGCGGAACGGCATGGTCTCGTCTGCCTATTGCACGAAAAGCCGTTTGCCGGGGTAAACGGAAGCGGCAAGCACAACAATTGGTCGATAACCACCGATACGGGAGTAAATCTGCTGACCCCCGGTGAAACCCCGTACGGGAACGCGCAATTTCTGCTGTTTCTCTGCGCCGTGCTTCAGGCGGTAGACGATTATCAAGACCTGCTCCGGCTGTCTGTCGCCACCGCGGGAAACGACCGCCGTCTCGGATCGAACGAGGCTCCCCCAACCGTCATATCCGTTTTCCTCGGCGACGAGCTCACAGCCGTGCTTGACGCGATTGAGAGCGAAAAGCCGTACAGCGCATCCGAAAAGACGGTCCTGCGCCTCGGCGCTCACGTTCTTCCGAAGCTGACGCGCGACACAACCGACCGCAACCGCACGTCGCCCCTCGCCTTTACGGGAAACAAGTTCGAATTCCGTATGCTCGGATCCTCCAACAGCATATCCTGTTGCAACGTAATGCTCAACACCGCCGTAGCGGAGTCACTGCGGATCTACGCCGATCGCTTGGAGAGTGCGCAAAGCCTTGAATCCGAGCTTCACGACCTCTTGCGTGAGACCGTCCGCCGTCACAAGCGCATAATATTCAACGGTAACGGATACGACGGCAGTTGGATACGTGAGGCCGAGACCGAGCGCGGTTTACTTAACCTTCGCACCACCCCCGATGCGCTTGCGAGAATACTTGAGGAAAAGAACGTCAGCCTCCTTACGCGTCACAAGGTATTGTCGGAGGCTGAAATTCGCGCAAGATTCGAAATAAACCTTGAAAACTACTGCAAATCGGTCAATATTGAGGCGCGCACGATGGCGGCGATCGTAAGGCGCGAGATCCTGCCCGCCGTCGAACGCTACGTTGGCGATCTTACCGCGACTTATAACGCCAAGGTCGCATCGGGGCTTGAACTCCCCCGCAAATATGAGCAGGACACGCTGACCGAGCTGTCCGGGATTACCGACGGTATATACGCGGCGGTAACCGAGCTTGAGTCGGCAATAGGGCAAGCAAGCACCGCACCCGACGTATCGAGCTCCTCGCTTGTTATACGCGACGTCCTGCTTTCGAAAATGGACGCACTGCGAGCCCTTTGCGACCGAGCCGAAGGCTTGACCGCAAGTGACCGTTGGCCCTTCCCCACCTACGTTGAGTTGCTCTTTGGCACGACTTGACCGACAATCATAACCACCCACCGTGTGTCATTCATACAAAATCAACTCCTCATCCACCGCTAACGCGGTCCCCCTTCTCCCGCAGGAGAAGGCTATTGATCCATAGCTTCGTCGCTTGCTCTGATAAATAAACCGGACAACGCCAAAGTTTTTTGATTATCGGCACTGCCGATAGTTTTCAGAATACAGCCAAAAGGTCAACGAACGGAAACCGATCCGTTCGTTGACCTTTTCATTTAATTTCAGTTATGCTCAAAGGTAAAGCTCTCCCACGGAATATTGACCGCCTTTTTCTCGGTAAGGATCTCGTCAACGTGCATAAGCAACGGGAAATCGGCAAGGTCAAGGCTACCGTTCGCGGCGCAGATGCGCACCGCACGCGCCACGCGGACCGCCACTACAAGCGATTCAAGCGTAACGCCCTGCAGCTCTGCCTTTGCCTCGTCAATGTTCAGCCCGCGCCCGAGCAATATCCCGACGAGTCTCGTCCTTCCTCCGTAGACGGTAACGTAAAGGTCTCCCGCGCCGACGGTAAGGTTTTCAAGTGTCCCGGCACCCTGATGCTTGAGCAAACGCGCCATCTCCTTGACCGCCTGTCCGAACACCGCCGCCTGCGAATTATAATGCAACTCGCTGTCAATACCGAACTCCCGCTGATTCACACCAACGGTAAGTGCTATACCGAGCGCATAACCGTTCTTTAGCGCAACGGCGCTCTCAATACCGGTAACGTCGGTGCTGAGGCTTATATGATAGTAATCGGTCGCCATTATAGCCTTAAGCTTGCGGAGCACCTCGATATCCTTGCCGCAGAACGCGACCTCCGTCTGATCGTGCGCCACCAGCTCGTAGCTCGTGCAGGGACCGCCGATCGCGTTCAGCGATACCTTGCTGCCTATGCTGTCAAGCTTTTTCTGCCACACGTCCGGGTAAGTAATAAGGCTCCCGTCGGGCAGATCGACAAGACCCTTCGTTACCGTCAGCAACGGAACGCTGTCCGGAATCTCGGGCAGAACGGTGTCGGCGAACCAATCGACCCCGAAGCTCGAAACGCCGCCGATGATCATATCGGCACCCTCGATAGCCGCCTTCATCTCCTCTATCTGATAATACTTAACACCGTCGGGAAAATCCTTCTTGAATTTCGGGTGTCTTCCCGTAGCACGGCTGACGTCGATTATCTCGCGGTCAAGATGCGTACCGACGAGACGGACCTCGTTGCCGTTTTCTCTTGCGGGAAAAGCCAAAGCCGATCCCATCATTCCGGCTCCGATGATAGTAACGATTGCCATAAACGTAACCTCCCAAATGAACTATCGCAGAAATTATACCACACACGTTTGCCGCTGTCAACCAAACAAGCGATAAAATATTGCCGGGACAAGTCCCGGCAATATTGTTGATTATTTTATCTCGTAGATACTCATATCGTAGCTGTCCCAATTCGCCGCCTTGCGGTAATACTCGGAACCGTAAACGTATATCGTGGGAGCCACCGTTCCCTCAAACACGTTATAAGCCACCTGATCCTCCGCCTCTTTGTACTGCTCAAGCACCGGGACGTCATCCACAGCGGCAACGCGCTTGTAGATCGTCAGAGTATTGAGCCCGGTACAATAGGCAAAGCACGCACCGCCAACGGTGGTGAGCGCCGAGCCCTTCTCGGCACTACCGAACGTTACGCTCGAAAGCTGCTTGCAGTATGAGAAGCAGAATGAGCCGACCTTCTCAAGCGACGCGGGCAACGCGATCGACTTGATCGACGACATATAGAATGCTCTGTCGCCGAGCTCGACAAGCCCCTCGCCCGGGGTCATAACGAATTTCAGATCGGTAAACCGCATATTATCGTAGGCATAAAAGACTGTTCCGGCGTAAGCAAATGCGCGATCGCCGACCGTCTTAAGCGTGGAGGGCAGATATATCTCCTCCAGGGACGAATTGCACACGGTATAACCCGTCGTTCTGTCGTAGTAAGAGTAAGGATAGCAGGCAGCAAACGGAATAGCGGTAACCCCTTCCTCAAACCTTATCACCTTCAGACTGCGGTTGCTGTAAAACACGCCGTCGCCAAGTCCGTCGCCGACACTGCCGGGGACCGTGACCGTCTCAAGCTTATCCATCGAAGCGTAGGCATACGCGCCGACCTTCTTGACGGTGGAGGGTATGACGACCTCGGTCAATCCGGTCTCATAGAAGCCGTATATACCGATCGAGGTAATATTTCCGCTGAGCGAGAATTCCGACACGTTCTCAAGGTACGCGAAGGCGAAATCGGGGATCTCGCTAAGCGAGCCCGTAACGGTGAGCTTGGTCAGCGACGACGGTGCCGCACCCGAATTGCTTACGCTGTAGGTGGGATTGCCGTCATCATCGGTCGTCTCGTAGATCGTGCCGCCGAAGATGTATATCATATACCTGTTCTCGTCGGCAGAACCGCCGATGAACGGGACCTCAAGGCTCTCAAGATGATCGGCTTCCGCAAAGGCGGATGCTTCGATCTCGGTCACGCTTGCGGGAACCGATACGCTTGTTACGCGGCTCTTGAAGAATGCGCCGGAGGCGATCTTCTTGACCCCGGAATGGAATTCCACGGTCTCCTTCTGTCTCGGAACTATCAGAAGCTCGGTGTACGATTTATTGTAAAGACATCCGTCGTAAACCGAATAGTAGCGGTTGTTGCCCTCAGTCTCAAAGGCGGACAGGTGCTCGCATCTGCTGAACGCGCCCTCACCGATGCTGCTGACGCTTGCGGGGAGCTTCAACGTCTCGATCGCGGTGTACGCAAAAGCGTACGCTCCGATAGAGCTGATACCCGAGATCCCCTCGACCGTCTTAAGTCCGGTACAGCCGAAGAATGCGTAATCGGCAAGTGCCGTCTGACCCGCCCTGACGGTGACCTTTTCAAGGCTCGACGGAACAAATATGCCGGTGGCACCATTGGCTTTGCCGTTGGGAGCGCCGAAATAATATGCCAAATAAGCGTTATTGCCCGTCGGCAAATTATCAACCGTAAGCTCCTTCAAGGACTTGAGTCCCGCCAACGACCCCGCCTCCAGCGTGTAACCGCTGAGGTTGACGACGGTAAGCGTATCGTTGCCGTAGAAAGCGTTTGCTCCGATAGCGGTCACGCTGCTCGGCAGGCTGAGCGTAGCTTCCGCATTCTCGCCGGGAATATACTTAATGAGCTTGAGTCCGCTGCCGCTCACCTCGCAAAGGCTGCCGTTGACCGTCTTGAATTTTTCGTTTCCGCCGCTGATAACGAGCTTGGAGTCACATCCGGTAAGAACACCGTTGCCAAAGCTCTTCAACGACGCAGGAATACGGAACTCCGTGAGCGAGCTGCAATCGGACAGAGCGTAATTCCCTACCGTGCTCACCGCGTCATCAAAGCTCAACGTACCAAGAGCCGTACAGCCCGAGAAGGCGTAAGCTCCTATCTTCGTCACCTTCGACGGAACGGTCAGACTCTTAAGGCTTACGCAACCGAGGAACGCGCCCTCGCTGATCTCGGTAAGCGAATCAATACTGCCAAAGGAGGTAAGCCGTCCGCAACCGCTGAAGGCATACGCGCCGACCGACGTACAAGCCGAGGTAAGATTGACCGAAACGAGCTTTTCACAGCCCGAAAACGCGCCCGAGCCCACGCTCGTGACGGTGGTGGGCAGGTCGACCGTGAGGACCGTCTTCCGGTCGGCAAACGCCTTTGCACCGATAGCGGTGACCGCCTTGCCGTCACTGACAAGCGGCACGATCACGTTCTTGTCGCTTCCGCTGTAAGAGACGACGGTACCGTCAACGATCTTAAAGCCGTCGCTGTACGCGAATCCGTAAAGCTTAAGATCGGCAT
>CAYWVC010000002.1:0-27345 GCA_964461635.1 uncultured Lachnospiraceae bacterium | reverse complement strand
TCAACGATCTTAAAGCCGTCGCTGTACGCGAATCCGTAAAGCTTAAGATCGGCATTGACTGCCTTTGAAAGATCATAAGCCGGAGCAAGGTTCACACTCGTATACCAATTCGCCTCCGTATACCACGAATAGAGGTAATTCTCGTCCGCAACGAGGGTACCGACAGCTTCGCCCTTCTTGACTATCTTCGTCACAGCAACCGAGCCGTTGATATAGCCGACAATCTCGGCGTATCCTTCGGCAGGAGTCCAAGCAGCGTAGAGCGTCACGTTCTCGCTCAATGCGGTCGAAAAGTCAAAGGCGGCCGTACATTCCGCATCGGCGTACCAGCCGACGAAGGTATATCCCTCGCGTACGGGAGCTTCGGGAGCGCTCACCGCGCTTCCCTTCTTTGCAATGGCACTTGCCACCGCTGATCCGCCGCAGCTGTCAAAGCGCACGAGGCACGAGGTGTGCGGCACCCACGCGGCGTAATAGGTCACGCTTTCGGTGACCGAGCCGAAGCTCGCCGCCACCGAAAGTGCCTCGTCGGTAAACCATCCGCCGAAATCGTATTCCGCGCGGGTGGGGGTCTCGGGCTCGGGAACCGTTTCACCGACCGAAAGCTTCGTCACCTTGGGTTCGCTGCCGTCACGGTAATCGAAGGTAACGGTCAGCTTGCCTGCATCCGGATCCGTTACGTCACCGGAACCGGTCGTAACGTCACCGTTGCCGGGATTATTGTAGCAGGAGGTAGCCAAAAGCGCAACGAGCAAAAGTGCAATTATTAATATCAAGGGTCTCAGCTTACGCATTGTCATTGCCTCCTTTCTTCTTTTTCACAAATACAACGGTAAGTATTGCCGCAACCGCAATCACACCGACCGCGATCGGAATGATCACCCACAGTACCGAGCTTGAGCCGCCGCCGTTATCCGACGGAGCATCATCGGTATCGGTACCGGGCTCCGACGTATCGGTCGGGGAATCGGTATCCTCCGGTCCGGCAACGGTGGTATCGTCACCGGGATCCGTGTCGTCACCGGTCTCGAAGTAATCGGGATTTTCCGCGCGGAGCTTCTCGGCAACGGTATACGCCGCCTTCAGCCTGTCGGCGTTGGTGACGAACGTCAACTGATCCTTGTCGGTATTGTTGTAGATCTTCATAAGATACTCGACCTGCTCAACGTCCTTGAGCTCAACGGTATCGGGAAGCTCATCTATCAGCTTGATCAGCTGCTCGGTGGTGTTAGCCATAGAAATCGTGTCGGTCCTCGTTGCCGTGCCCACGTAACGCTCCCAAGTGTAGCTGTCGTAACGCACCGCGTTCTTCGGCACCGTGATCTCTATATCGACCGTTTCACCGCCCTGACCGCAGATAAAGTCAACGATATTATTATACGTCCAACCGTCGGGCGAAGAAGCGTAATACTTGCTCTCAAGAGTCGGTGCCTCGACCGAGAGGAAATTGATCTTCTCAAGCGAGGTACAGCCGTACGTTGCCGCCGCACCGATATTCGTTACCGTGCGGGCAATCGTAAGCTCCTTGAGGTAAACGTTGGTGGAGAAGGCTTCCTCGGCTATCCTTACCGTGCCGTCAAGCACCGTGTAGGACTCGTTCTTAAGTCCGGGGGCGTACGCCACGAGCTCGTATTTCCCGTTAGAAAGTACCCGATACAGGGCACCGTCGCCGTCGGTGAAATAGTTCTCGCACTTACCGTCGATAACGATGCGCTCAATGCGCGCGATCCCGTCGTCGGTGGAATTGAACGCCTTCGTGATAAATGCCGATTCCGAAATATCCTTCACCGTTGAAGGAAGGGTTACGCTGTTAACCTTAGTTGCGTAGAAAGCATAAGCTCCGAGGTTCTCCAGCTTGCCGAAGCTGACCGAGCTGAGCGAGGACGAAAGCATAAACGCATAATCGCCTATCTCAACGCACTCGGGCAAAGCAAGCGACCCGATCGAAGGCGTACGGTAGAATGCACCGTCGCCGAGCTTCTCGACCTTAGCTATATTGACCGTCTTAAGCTCATTCATATTACCGAAGCCGTATGCGCCAACCTCTTTCAGCGCGGGGAGATCAAGGCTCTTTACTGCGGTACCGTAGAACCCGTACGCGCCGACCTTCTCAAGCTTATCCGCCTTAACGGTCTCGACCGCCGATCCAAGCAGAGCGTAATCGCCGAGCTCGACGGTGTTGACAAGATCAAGGTTCTTAAGCGCCAAAGTTCCGAAGAATGCAAGGTTTC
Source organism: uncultured Lachnospiraceae bacterium (assembly GCA_964461635.1). Taxonomy (GTDB): domain Bacteria; phylum Bacillota; class Clostridia; order Oscillospirales; family CAG-272; genus RGIG3994. The sequence continues at coordinate 25,114 of CAYWVC010000002.1, read as the reverse complement.
CGACCGTCTTTACCGATGCGGGGACCGTCACGTCGGTCAACGTGACGTCGCCGTAGAAGCAATGCGACGGAATAGCCTCAAGAGACGCGGGAAGCTTAACGGAGGTAAGCCCCGTCACGGCGAAGCAGGCCTCTCCGAGTTCGGTCACCGAGCTCGGGAGATCGACCGAGGTAAGCTGAGAGCAGTAGGCAAAGGCATATCCGCCGATACCCGTAACTTCGTTGTGGAAGTTGACCGAGGTCAGCCCGGTGCAATATGCGAACGCACCGGTGGGGACCTCGCTCATCTGCGCAGGTACGGTCACTGAGGTGATGCCGTAGTTACCGCAGAATGCATACTCGCCGACGTTCTTGACAGATGCAGGGAGGGTAAAATCGCCCCACGCGATATTCGTGCACCCGTAGAACGCCCTGTCGCCTATATTCTCAAGCGACGACGGAAGGGTGAACGAGGTGAGATACTGACAGTTATAGAAGGCTTCGTTACCTATATCGGTCAGCGCATCCGAAACGGTGATCGCACGCACCGTGCTGTTCATAAACGCGCTGTCGCCGATCTTCACGGCGCGGGTCAGGAAAACGTTGCTCACTCCGCGCTTATACGAGAAGGCGTAGTCACCTATCTCGGTAACCGAGGTAGGAAGTGTAAACGTGCTCATCACCTTGCCGTAAGGAGCAAGGATAAGCTTGGTCATATCACGCGAATAGAGAACGCCGTTATAAACGGTAAGGTACTTGCTTCCCGGCTCGATCGTGAAATCGGTCACGTTATAGGAACCGTAGAAGGGCGCATCGCCTATCTCACTTACGATCGCATCGGCACTGAACGTCACCGCGGCAAGCTCGGTGCAACCGCCGAAAGCATAAGTTCCGATATATTCGCAACCCGACGGGATGAACACCGACGGCAGACTGGCACAGCTGGCGAAGGAATAATCGCCGATATAGCTCACGTTGCCCTCAAACACAAGATTAACGAGCGAAGAGCAGCCGTTGAACGCACCGTATCCTATATCGGTCACGTCCGACGTAAAGGTCAACGACGTGAGCCTCGTACATCCCATAAATGCAAGTCTGTCGATAAACTCCGCAGATATCTCAAGCTTTTGCAACGACGAGCAGTTGGCAAAGCAATATTCGGGAATATACTTCCGTTCGCCAAGTTCAAGCGTCTTTATACCCGTACAGCCGACGAAGGAATATTCGCCGAGCTGACCCACACGGCTGACGTCAAGCGCCTCCAGCCCGTCGCAAAAGCCAAATGCATATTCGCATATCGTGTAGCATTCACCGAGATCAACAGCCTTCAGCGATTCACAGCCGTAGAAGGCAAGACGCTGAATCGTATGCACGTTGCCGAGGTTCACGGTCTCAAGTGCCTTTGTAAAGCCGAAGCCCCACTCGTCGATCTGCTTGAGCGACTCGGGCAACACGACCTCCTTAAGGTTCTCGCAACCGTAGAAGGCGGCATACTGGATCTCCTCAACGCCCTCCGGAATGACGACCTTCGTGATATATTCGTTATTGAGGAACGCCAAGCGGTAGATCGTCGTAATGCCCTTCTCAGCGGGGATCTCGACGACACCGTTTTCGTCGCCGCGTCCGGTGTAGGATTTAAGATAGATGCTCTCTATCGTAAATTCCTCCTTCACGTTGACACGGCAGGTGGCGGAGAAGAGCTTGCCCTTTACCGACGCGATAACGTTTGCGTTACCCGATTCCTTCGCGTACACGGTACAGTGAAGCGGGTTGTTCGGATCAACGGTCAGGGTTACGTAGCTCGACGCGGTCTTCCACTGAATCTCGGGCGTTTCGGTAAGGTTATACGGAGAAAGCTCGACGTAAAGCTCAAGCGTTTCGCCGCGCTCCAGCGTAACCGACGTCTCATTCAGCGTAAGTCCCGACAGGGGGATATTCGTACTGCTTGAGGTGCCTGTACACACTATCTCTACCGAGGCGGACGCCCCCGTCTTTGACGTTGCGGTTATCGTGGCATTCCCCGCCTTAAGCGTGGTCACCACACCGTCCTTGACGATCGCAACGCTCTCGTCGGAGGAGCTCCAGGTCAGTGGCGCGGTATATACGTCGCTCGGCTCGGTCTCAAGGTATTCAAGAAGGTTCTTCTGGGTATACGGCGACATAGTAAAGGAAATCTTCTTTCCGTCCGCCGTAGAATCACGCCCGCTCTTGAAGGCGACCGAGGTAGCATCGGTCTTCTTCAGCGTGTAATAGAGCGAGGTCTTGTTCTTCGCGTAGTCGTAGACCTCGATACCGATGTTCTTCGACCCCTCCTCGATGCCGTCCTTCATCTTGTACCAAAGGCTTGTCAGATCGTGCGTGATCTTGTTGACCTTACCGCCCTCAAAATCATCGACCGGGATAATACCGCTCACAAGGGCTTCCGGGTTCACGGGGTCACCGTTTTCGTCAAGATAATCGTAGGTATAGAGGAAATATCCCTGCACGTACTGATTATCGTAAATGTGCATATCAAGGAGATAATCGGTCACGTTGCCGCTCGAATCGGTCTTGACCCGAAGAGTATTGAGATCCTCGCGGATCACGGGAGCCTCGTCGTCCATATAGAACGAGAAGGTGAAGGTGTTGTTGCTGTTGTTCTGCTCGCCCTCCCAATCAAGCTCGCAGGTCATCGTGAACTCATATTTCGTATTGTTGGCAAGTCCCGCCTGAGAAGCGTCAAAGTCAACAAGGACGTAGCCGCCCGTCTGCTGACCGCTGTAATACGATTTGCGGCAGTTTTCCTCAACCTTTTCAAACACCACCTCACCGGTGACGGTATCGGTAATTGTCATCGTGACCGTCTTCGCATTACGAAGAAGTCCCGCCGCAATGTAGTAGAGCTTGAAGTTTCCGTCGGTGGACGAGGTCAGCGAGCAATACTTCTCAAGCACCGCGGGCTGCTCGTAGCCGTCGGCTATGATATAGCCGATCTTGCCCATATAGTAATAGCTGAAATCATCCTCGGTCCTGCCGCTGCCGTTGTAGTAGCCTACCATCGGGATGGTGGCGAAAACGTCAGCCTTCAGCTTCTCGTCCTCAACGATAGCGGGGTCCTTCTGCTCCTTGCCCACCTCAAATTCGGTAACGTCAAGCAGAGGCGCAACCGTCCAGTCGCCGTAGAAGCCGAGGTACGGCAGAGTAAGGTCGATATCGCAATCCTGTGCTTCAAGGGTAACGAAGCCCTCAACGTACATACCGTTCTTGAACTTCGCGTCAAGATACTGACGGTCGGCATCGCTGAGCGTCACGGTCGCGGTGACCGTAACGTCACCGTAACCGCCGACGGTAACCATATCACCGTTGAGCGTTCCGTTCTCGACGGCATAAGATACGGCGGGGGCAAGCATATACGCCTGCTCTGCCACGGTCTTACCGTCGGACGATACGCCCTCCGTCATAAGGATCACGTCAAGTGCATAAGACTGAGTGGTTGCGGAGGTATTGACAACGTGGAAGGTCAACGTATAAACGCCGGTCTTTTTCGGGTCGTCACCAAGCGAGAGCTTGGATTTATCGCTTCCCTCGACCATTATGTAGGCAGGGGTCTTTATCGCTCTCTCGGCATCGGCAAGTCCGGCTCCCTGCTTACGCGGGGAGTAGGGATTCCCGGCTTCGTTACGGAGTATCGACGCCGTAGACATAAGCAGACGGTTGACCATTACCATGGTCTCCTGCGCGGTCAGCTCGGGGAAGGTATTCTTTACCGCTTCCCTGACCAGCGCGGCAGATCCGGCGTAGTTCGGGCAAGCCATCGACGTTCCGGAGAGGATGTCGTAACCGCCGCGCACCGCCGAATTGATATCGCCGCCGTACGAGGTAACGTCGGGGGAGAGCTCAAGGTCGGAATTGGGTCCCCAGGAGGAGAAATCACTCATAAACGGGCCCGCAAGGTTCTCGGCGTCAAGCACGAGCGTGCCGGTCGGATTCGCCTCAAAATACTTGCCCGCATCCATTGAGATAGAGCAAGCGGGGAGATCGGATATACCGATCGTCATCGTGATATTACCCGAGACGTTGTTATATACGATAGCTCCTATGGCACCGTGGTTCTTCGCGGTGTCCACCTTTTCCTCAAAGGTGGTTACTCCGCGCTTTACGATAGCGATCTTTCCGGTGACGTCCACGGTATCGTAGTTACCGTCGTTTCCGATACCCGGAACGACGACGTACTCTATTTCGGCAGTCTTGCGCCCGTTGAGCATAAGATCGTAAAATTCGATCTCATCGCCGTTGTTGCGCTTAGCCTTGGTGAGATATATGGGTTGCTCGCCGTTGGCATAGAGGTAATGGGTCTTTGCACCCGTAACCGAAGCGACCGAGGTCGACGACGGATACGTCGCGGGAGATCCGATGGTTGCGGAGTCGGGGTTGGTCACAAGGTTGGTGTCACCGTTCTCCGAGCCCTTTGCGGACGAGCTGGAGTTTGATGCGGCAACGATAAGATTTATGCCCGCCTCGCGAACGGAATCGTATATCTCATTGATTCCCTCGTCGTCGGCGGCTCTTGAAAATCCGCACGACGAGCCGAGCGACATATTGATAACGTCAACACCGAGCATAACCGAGTCGGAGAGTCCGGCAAGGATATCCTCCTGCTCGGCTCCGGAGTCCTCGTTGCCGAAGACCTTCATTATAACGAGCTGTGCGTCGATCGCAACGCCGGTTATCGTATCGTCCGATCCGGCAATAATACCGGCAACGTGGGTGCCGTGGTCGTTGACCGGGTACACGTCGGCGTCTTTATCGGCGTAATCGAAGGTATACGGCACCTTCGTCGAGTGATAGGTTGCCTCCCACTTAACGTCCTCGTTCAGCTTGGCTGCCTCAAGCAAGGGGAAGAGCTCCTCAACGCGGTCGGCATCAAGCGTAGGCGCACAATCGGGAAGACGCTGAAACGCGCTGTGCGTATAGTCAAGTCCGGTATCGAGGATCGCAACCACGATCTTCTTTCCGGTAAGCCCGGTCCCGGACGAGTTGTATATACCCGTACCGTAGGCGTTCAGTGCGTTATCGGTCGCAACGTCGGCGGTGTTGTAGCGCTCGGAGATCATCACCGTCTTGACCTCACTCATATTTTCGACCGTCTTAAGGTCCTTATAAAGGATCTTGCCCGAAAATCCGAGGAAGATAGTCGTGTACTGATACTTTACCGATATCAGCTTACTTCCGAGTGAGCTTATAACGGCGTTGATCTTGCTCTCCATTTCGGCGAGCTTCTTCTTCCCCGCCGAGGTCAGCGCATACGCGGACACGGTCATATTGACCTTCTCCGCCTCTTCAAGCAGAGAATCACCGTTCAGACGAACGATAACGTTTATCTCGTCGTCCGACTTGTATTCCCTGTCTACGGAGACGCTCAGCTCGGTCTTGCCGGAGGTATCGGCGGTCAGCTTATCATTCCAATCACCGGTGATCGCGTCGAGCACGTCGCTCATTTCGAGTGCGCCCGTGCTGAGTGGCAAGACCGCGTTTCCTCCTATAAATATACAGGCAAGCAGCAGACAAAGCAGTCGCTTGATGCTTTTTTTCATATTAATCTCCCGTTTTCCGCCCTTTGGCGGTGAATTAGTTTATTTGCTTACTTGAGCGGGCTCCACTGTCCTCTGCGGTAGGCAAAAGACAGTGTGCTCGCTCCGTCTTATTTGAGCCAGATATAACCAAGCACGAAAACCGCGGTAAGGCACCCGAGCGCAATAAGCGCGTACGGCAGAGCGGCAAGGTACGCCGCCTTTATCATCGCAAGCAATTCACGCTTCGTCGGCTTGTCGGGATCGTCCTTTTTGAACTTTTCCTTCTTATCCGGACGATTCGGCTGATACCAGGAGAACCCGTCTACGTTCATATCGACGACGGTTCTTCCGTCATCCTCCGGCTCAATCTTCTTTTCCTTTTTTTCCTTATCCTTTTTCATTCGCATCTCCGTCGGTTTCCTCGGCGGGCGAGCCGCAGAGGAAGCAGGCGACCTTGTGTCCGTCACCCATATCCTTCAGCGCCGGACGCTTCTGACGGCATATGTCCATACATTTGGAGCAACGGGTATGGAACTTGCATCCCGGGGGACAGTTTACAGGTGAAGGAACGTCGCCCGAGAGCACGATACGGTTGACCTGCGCATGGGGGTCGGGGATCGGTGCCGCGGAGAGCAGGGATTGGGTGTATGGGTGCAACGGATTGTCAAATATCTGATGCTTGCTGCCTATCTCGGTCATACTTCCGAGGTACATAACTCCGACGTGAGTCGAAATATGCTTGACGACCGAAAGGTCGTGCGAGATAAACAGGTATGTCAGCCCCATCTCCATCTGCAATTTCTTCAAAAGGTTGACGATCTGCGCCTGTATCGACACGTCAAGTGCCGAGACCGGCTCGTCACAGACCACGAATTCCGGATTGACCGCCAGCGCACGGGCAATGCATATTCTCTGCCGCTGTCCGCCCGAGAACTCGTGCGGGTAACGCTCGTAATAATAATCGTGCAAGCCGCACTTGTTCATTATATCGAGCACGTACTTTTTCAGCTCGCGGTCGGGAACGATGTTATGGACCTTAACGCCCTCGGCAATTATCTCGCCTATCGGCATACGCGGGGGCAACGAGGAATACGGATCCTGAAAAACTATCTGCATCCGGGTCCTCAGACCCTCACGGCGGAGCTTATCGGACGAATAGTGCGTGATATCCGTGCCGTCGTAGATCACCTGACCGTCGGTAATATCGTGAAGGTGCAGGATCGTGCGCCCAAGGGTCGTCTTACCGCATCCGGATTCGCCCACGATTCCGAGCGTCGAACCGCGCGGAACAACGAACGAAACGTCATCCACCGCCTTAAGGAAGCTCTTCGGCTTGCCGAAAAAGCTCTTCGACGCGGGGAAATACTTTTTCAGATGCTTTACTTCAAGGAGGATGTCCCGGGTCTCGGGAGTATTATTATTGTTCGCCATGATTCTTTGAACGCTCCTCCTCGATCTCGACCGCCCTGTAACAGGCGACGTAATGGGTATCCGACAGCTTCACGAGCTCCGGATACTGTCGATTGCACTTATGATCGCAATATTGACAGCGATCCTTGAAATAACAGGTATCGGGAAGATCCACGGGGTTCGGGACCCGTCCCGGAATACTGTAAAGCCAATCAACGTCCTTGTTTACGACCGGCTTTGATTTTTGAAGTCCGATCGTGTAGGGGTGGCAGGGATGGTCGAATATATCGAACACGGTTCCCTGCTCTATTATCCTGCCGGCGTACATTACGACAACGTAATCCGCCATACCGGCAATGACCCCGAGGTCGTGCGTTATAAGCATAATGGAGCCGTTTATGCGGTCCTTCAGCTTTTTCAGCAGATCAAGGATCTGCGCCTGTATCGTAACGTCCAACGCGGTCGTCGGCTCGTCGGCTATGATCAGCTTGGGGTTGCAGGCGACCGCCATAGCGATCATTACCCTTTGCCTCATACCGCCCGACAGCTCGTGGGGATACTTTTTGTATACCGCCTCGGGCATCGCTATTCCGACCTCGGCAAGCATAGCGATACTGCGCTGCTTCGCGTTTTCTCTCGTAGCTCCGGGATTATTGATGAGAATGACCTCGTCAAGCTGATAACCTACCGTGAAAACGGGGTTAAGGCTCGTCATAGGCTCCTGGAAGATCATCGAGATCTCCCTGCCGCGGATCTTTCTCATATCGTCTATCGGCATCTTCGCGATGTCGAAGACCTTGTCCTCGGTCTCAAACATAGGCAAGCCGTCGTCGCCGATCTTCTGCACCGGGACCTCGCTCACGTTGCCGTGCTTATCGGTGACCTTCTTCGTCACCGTTTTCTCCTGCCCGTTCTCGTCCTTCTCGGTCTCATAGACCGGGATCGGCTTTCCGTTGATGTCATATACGAGGGCTGAGGTGCGGAAGCGTATCGAGCCCTCCACGATCTGACCCTGCGGTGCCTGCACGAGCTGCATCACCGACAGCGAGGTCACGCTCTTTCCGCAACCCGATTCGCCGACGACGCCGACGATCTTGCCCCGCGGTACGCTGAAGCTCACTCCGTTTACCGATTTTACGGTACCGGCGTCGGTGAAGAAGAAGGTGTGCAGATCCTCTATCTCAAGGATATTGGAATCATCCTTCATCGTCGTCGTATACGCCGATTCGGGAACCTTGCGGCGTTTTTTCTTTTCAAAAATCTTTGTCTGCTTTCTGTTCTCTCTCGCGATCTTTTTCAGCTCACCGGAGGACAGATAGTGCTTATTGTCAGCCATTTGATATCTCCTCCTCAGCGCTTCATTTTCGGGTCGAGTGCATCACGCAGACCGTCACCGATAAAGTTAAATGCCAGAACCGCAAGAACTATACATATACCGGCGGGAATCCAAATGTTCGGATAAAAGCTCAGAATATCGGGATTCTTCGCAAGGAATATGATATTTCCCCACGATGCCTTCGGATACGGAACGCCAAGATCCAGATATCCGAGCGTCGCCTCGTAAAGTATCATACTTCCGAGCGACAGGGTCATCGACACGATAAGCTGCGGCATAACGTTCGGCACGAGGTGCTTGAAAATCTTTCTCCACGTGGGAAGTCCGAGCGCCTCGGCAGCCGTCATATACTCCTGCTCGCGAAGCAGAAGGATCTGTCCGCGGACGAGCCTTGCTGCTCCGGTCCAAGATATGAGCGTCAAAGCACCCATAAGTATGTAAATGTTATAGGTCTTGTCAATAAATATCTCCTGAACGCCCTTCGTATTGTAGGCATTCAGTATCGCTCCGATGATAAGCAGGATCGGCAGAGTCGGGATACAGTTGATTATATCTATAACCCTCATAATAAGCATATCGACCCACTTGCCGAAATAACCCGCAATACCGCCGAGCATAACGCCGAGCAAGGTGTTGACGAGAACGACGAGCAACGACAGCGACAGTGATATCCGACCGCCGTACATAAGGCGGGCAAGCACGTCCATTCCCTTATCGTCGGTGCCGAGGATGTGAAGTCTCACGTTACCGTCGGCATCGGTCACGCTTGAAAAGCAGGGTGCGAAGATATTGAGCTGCTTCTGATATTCGGAAACGTAGTATATCGAATAGGTCTCGCCGTCGGCACCGGTGAAGGTCTTCTCCATCGGGGTCTGCTCAAAGAGTCCGGGGGAGTTGTCTACCTCCTCCTCGCCCCAACCGACGAAAAAGGGTCCGATAAAGCAGAATATCAGCAATCCGAGCATAACGCACACGCCGACAACGCTGAGCTTGGATCGGAAGAAGCGCCTCAGAACGAGCTTGGTAGGTGATATTATCTTAACGCTGTCCGACAGACTCTCGGTCTGCTCCTCGCCGTTATTGAGATCGGAAGGAAGCTTCTCTTCGGATACGCCGTTTACTTCATTAAGTTCAGCCATTGAAACAGATCCTCCCTTTCTTTACTTGGTCAGCTTGACGCGCGGGTCAACTATCATATAGGCAATATCGGTCATAAACGTACCTATGACCGTCAGTATCGCAAGGAACATATTGTATCCCATAATGAAGGGGATGTCACCCGCCTTCAAAGCCTGATACGCCATCTGTCCGATACCGGGAAGGGCGAAAACCTCCTCGGTGATCATAGCTCCCGAGAAGAGGCTCGGAAGTATTCCCGCCATAGTGGTAACGAGCGGGATCATCGTGTTGCGGAACACGTGCTTGTAAATGACCGCGTTCTCCGACAAGCCCTTTGCGCGGGCGGTACGGATATAGTCGGCATTAAGGACCTCCAGCGTGTTGGTACGGGTGTACCTCATCATTCCTCCGATAGAGGTCACGACGAGCGTGATCATCGGGAGGATGCAGTGGCTCGCCATATCGAGTATCGCGGCAAAGCCGGTGTAATCCTGCGTTGCCGAGGTGAGTCCGTTCATCGGCAACCAACCGAGGTCGACCGCAAACACCTTTATCAGCAACGATCCGAGGAAGAATGAGGGCAACGAAATACCGATCATCGCAAATACGGTGACCGAATAGTCAATCGCACTGTACTGGTGGGTCGCCGAAACAACGCCAAGCGGGATAGCGATGATAAACTCCAAAATCAGCGCTACAAGCGAGATGGCAAACGATATCCACATATAGGTGGATATGACCTCCGCCACCGGGAGATTGTATTTGAATGACATACCGAGGTCGCCCTGCAGCGCACTGCCGAGCCACTTAAAATACCCCTTGATTATGCCCCAGAAGGAATTGTCGTCAAGACCGTACAATGCCTTCATATTGTCTATGTATTCCTGCGTTACCGTCCCCTGCTCAAGCTGTGACAGAAACTTCTGATCCACGTAGTCGTTCGGGAGCATACGCACAAGAGCATATATAACGAGCGACACGCATAAAAGTATCAGCACTGCAAGGAGCAGGCGCTTGACGATATATTGTGCCATTTTTATAACCATTGCCTAAGCCGCACGGCAAAGGCTTCCTTTCTTGCGGAATAAGGGTCTGCTTTAGCGTGGAGCTCCCCGCCATATGCGGGAATATGCAAAGCAAAGGGAGACCGCCGCTCCGGGCGGCGCTCTCCTTTGCTTTTTGCATCAGTGAGACTCGACCAGACTGACCTCCCAGATCTTTGAGAGCGGAGACTGGTACGCCGTCGCCTTGCAAAGAGTGGAGGAATCGATTATAGCCGAGTTCCAGATGAAGAGATTCTTTCTCTGATAAGTAGCCAACTCGACCGCCAAATCCATTACTATATCAAGCGCATCGGCATAGTAAGCCTTACGCTCGGCTTCGTCAACCGTTGCGCGGGCATCCTCGATAAGGATGGCAAGGTCGTCAAGCATCTGCTGCTCTTCCTTCGTGCCCTCCTCGACGATGTGCGGGAAGCCCCAGTTCTTTATAGAGGTCGCGCTGGAATCCTTGTGATAGACCTGATACATATCGGGGTCGATCGTGGAGGACCAAGCAGCCGCCCAGACCTGAAGTCCGCCCGATGCAAGCTTGGACAGAGCGTATGCATCCTTCGTAACCGTGATGTCAAAGCCTATCTCGTTAAGCAGATTGGCAGCCTTCTGCAGGGTCTGATATGCCGGGTGGTCGTTGGAATCTCCGGCAATGGTGAAGGTGAAGGTAAGAGTCTCGCCCTTGTCATTCACGCGCTTGCCCGTGGAGGGGTCAAGGGTGTTATAGCCCGCGGCAATAGCCGCCTGCGTTGCCGATTCTTTGGCAAGCTCGTCATCGAAGCTGCCGACGCTGATCAGATTTCCGTTGGAATCATACTGGCAGTCCTTGTACGACTTATCGCCGTAATAAGGCAGGCATCCCGTCGGGTACGCCCACGAATTGGACGACATCGAACGGTAAAGAATGCTTGCAAACTCGCTGCCGCCGTAGTAATCAAGGCAGAGCCTTGTATCCATACAGTACATAATTGCGCGACGGATATTGATATCCTCGATCTTCGCCGCGTTGATACCGATATAACCGTAACCGAGGTTATCGGCAAGCGCGTACTTGGTATTGGCAGTGTCGTTGAGCTTCTTGATATTCGTGCTGGTCGCCTGCGGCTCGGAATAGTAGACCTCGGGGTTGGAGCCGGTAACCGCGTTGAACATCTGATCGGTGGATATGACCTTGTAACGCACCTTCTTTATTTTCGCGTTCTTGGAGGTATCGTCACCGAAAACGGTGTAGAAATTGTTATTTCTCTCGTAGTAGACGATGTTATTGGAGAAGAATTCATTCTTCGAGGGGATGGCGGATTCAGCCTCGCAGGAGGTCGATGCGTTGGATGCCTTGTAGGGACCCGCGCCCACCGGAACCTGCTTGACCTGAAGCTGATCGAAGAAGTCCTGGTTGGAGAACTTTACGCCGAAGCTGTTGTTCTCTATCGAAAACGCCTTGATCTGCTCCTCCGTCGAATAGTAGCTCATCGGAGCCACGGTGAAGGAGAAGTTATAGATAGCCTTGGGGTCAACGCCGTTAACGACGATCTTCAGAACGTCGCATTCCTCGCCGAGCTTAATGGCGGAGCCGTCGTTGCCGGGGATCTCGCTTGCCTTGTAGGTCGTGATACCCGTGATGTTGGGAATGCTCTTCTTGGTGGGGTCGCTGAAGTATTCGGAAATAGCCACGCCCTTGAAGTACTCCTTCAGGTTGGCAGCGGTAGCCCAACCGCCGGCAACGACCGCTCTCAGCTTGGTCTTGTAGGCGGAAAGGGTGGAAACCTCCATATTTGCCTTATAAACGGTGTCAATCATATTTTCCTTCGAATGATCGGCAACCTTGTCGTAACCGTTGAAATCAACCTCGTAGGTGATCTTGCCGGTTGCCTTGTCCTTCTCACTCTTAACGGTGATAAGACCCTCGTTGTAAAGGAACACCTGCCACGCCTCGGTAAATCCGTACTTCTCATACGAATCGACCGACGAATCGGCGCTTGCCCAGTCGGAGGTAAGCTCTTCGCGGAAGAGCTCCTCTGCCTTGGATATGACCTCTTTCATAGTCGCGGTGATGTCGTTGCGGGTGGTCTTGTCGTCGTCACACCATTCGGTGACCTCGGTGATCCTTGCCGCCGCCTCCGCGAGGAAGTACGCCGACATAGCATTCTGCTGATTCTCATCGGCGGTCTGTGCGCGGTAAGCATTCAAGCCCTTGATGTTGACGGAATAAAGGGTCGACGAGCCCGTGTAGATCGGGTCAAGCAGAACGTACAGGTTGAAAAGCACGTCGGCGATGGTAAGCTCCGAACCGTTCGAGAACTTTATGCCGTTCTTGATCGCAAAATTGTATTCGGTGTAATAGTTATCATAGCTGCCGGTGCGCTGATAGTCCTCAAGACTGCCGTAGGTCTTGTAAGAATAAGCAAGCGCAACGCTGTCGGTATCGTTGCCGCAGGTAAGCTTGCCGTTCTCGTCGGTGGTAAGCATACCGATCTGGGTAAGACCGATGACGCTGCCGTCGGCACCGCTGGTATAGTAGAAGGGATTGAAAACGCCGTCAAGAGCCTCACTGGCTATTGCAAGCGGAGTTTCTTCGTTCGATATCTTGGTTCCGTTGTTACCGTTTTCTCCGGTGTCCGACGGATTCCCCTGGTGGTTCACGCAGGATACCGCCATCGGCAGTATCATACAGACGAGGAGCAACAGGCTTATGATCGGTACAAGCTTCTTTTTCATCATTTTTCTCCTTTTTATGTATCAATTTTTATTTTCAAATTTACTCCGCTTTGGTATTGAGCTTGGTAACGGTAATTTCTCCGGTTACCGCCGCGGTTTTCTCATTCGACGCCTCGCCGAACACCTTTTCAACCATTACCGTCTGATCGCTGAGGTCTTCTCTGCCGCAGTAATCGTACACAAGCTCGCCGCCGACCTTAACACCCTCAAGTGTTGCGTTATCATCGCATCCGCCCGCAAGGAGTCCGATAAAGACGGTCTTTTTGTTCAGCGTTTCCCCGAGCGTCACGGTCACCTTAACGTTTTCGAAGGTAACGTCTTTCAGTATCGCGCTCTTGGTCAAGCTGTTGAAAAGTCCGTAATATTCGCCGGTACGGGACTGCGACTTCTCAACCGTAAGGTTGGAGATGACGTGACCGTTGCCGATGATCTCACCCGAGAACGAATCGGGGAAGGTCGCCCCCGGCTCACTGCTCATATCAATGTCGTTCATAAGGTAGTACTTACCGCCGACGCTGACCGTCCGCAGATCGGATGCTTTAGTCACAACCGTGTACGTGCCCTCAATAAACTTGGCGTATACCGTCTCGACCGGCTGATCCTCGTTCATAGCGTGTACGTACGGGAAGGTCACCGGAGCCGTGTATTCGGCATCGTAGTAAAAGCCGATGAGCGTATGGTTGCTCCACCTCGGCGATGAGAATTTCGACACGGTAGGATCGGTATCCGACACCTTGACCGACGAAAATTCCGCATTATCCTCGCCGTAACGGATCTGAACCGAAAAATCGGTAGCCCATCGGCAGTAGAGCTTAACGTCACCGGTCACGCGGTCGGTATCGAAGTTCCACGCTCTCTCGACCTCCGTGCCGTCGGCTGAGGTCTCCTTAACGTAGTATTCCTTCACGTGATGACCGCCGAGAACGGGGGCGTCGGTTCCCGTACCCTCGGTCCCCGGCGCAAAGAGTAACGAATTCATCTTCGTATAGTAGAGTTGGCTTGCGTTCTCATTGGACATTCCGCCGCAGAAGTCGAACTCGACGCGGCAAACGTAGCCCTTCTCGTTAATATCGGCAATAACGTCCTCGCTCGCGCACGCCGTCAGAAGACAAACGGCAAGCAAAGCAAGCACAGCCAACGGAAATATTTTCTTAAAATTCAATCTCATCAAAGACCCTCCCTGATTGCTTCGGTCAAAAAGGCACGGAGCGCAAAAGCTGAAGTATATTATATTACATTTTTGTGCTCAAGTAAAGTGCATACCGAAAAAAAGATTATAATTTACATTTTGACTCATTCAAACGCCTTTTTTATACATCTTGTCCGTCGGACAAGGATTCGCTTGCGCCGTCAAGCGAGCCCCGAAAGGTCAAACGTGCCATAATGATATATAATATCATATAACCGTACTTTTGTCAATCGCAAAATTCACAAAATGTCGAATTCAAGTCGGACCGATTATGTTTATATTTTTTCCGCCGGATGCATCATCCGAAACAGTCAAACGAAGTTGCAACATCCGTCAAAAATATTGCATTTTGGTGTAGGCGTCGGAAGCCGCCCCGCCGTGAGCTTTTGCACCGTCATTATTATATATAAATAATGTAGCGACTTTTCGCAAACTCCTTCCGACGCGGCAGTGTGCGCAAGCAATGCGTCCCTGCGTGATTTTGCAATTTTGCAACTTTGAGCCTTCAAAAAATCATTTTTGCGTTTTCGCCTGTGCCGCAGGCACACTTTTTATATATCAGAACGTCAATTGCACAACGCGCCGTAAATGAATAAATATACATTATTTCCACCAAATTTGCATATTTATGCATTGTCACGCCGTTTTTTCGCCTCTTGAGTATTTGCCGAGCTCAAGACAGCGATTTTTGCAAGTCGGGCTTCCAAAACTTGCAAAATTGATTTTCGGATGGCACGTACGGCACTGCTCACATTCTCGCATCTTTCGGTCATCGCAATGTCAAGCACGGCGTTTGCGCTCCGGTGCAGTCCTTCGTCCAAGCCCGTCGCACGAGCCGTGCACGCCCCGAAACGCTTGCTGCGCACCCATTTCCGAGCACTCCGAAAGCAAAGAACGGTTCAAACGCAAAAACGCGCTCATTCCCACGAAGAAATCGGCAAATTTTTTTGAAGTATTTTGGAAAACATCTTGCATTTTACTATATTATCTGCTATAATATACGCAATAATTTTTAAGGAGGAATACTTATGACTCACAGTAAGAGAAAATTATACGCATTGATATGCGCAGTGGTTTTCTGTCTGATGATCGGGCTCCTCGCTTCCTGCTCGGGATGTGACGAGAACGGTCCGACGCCGGATCCCGGTGATTACGGCCTCGACAACGTTTACTTTATGACCGAAAACGGCAATGAGTATCTGCTCACGATAACGGGCGACTCATTTATGCTTTCGGGCTTCAACGGTGATCAGACGGGTAAGATCACTTACGACAGCGAAAGCGGCGCTATCACCTTTGTATTCAAGGATGACAGCAGTACGACCGCCACCGCCTCCATTGAGGACGGCGTTCTTAAGCTCGTCTACAACGGCAACACGTACCGTATGCTGCTGAGAGCCTCGTACACCGTCAGCTTCGAGGTTGACGGCGGCAGTGCGGTTCCCGCGCAATCCGTCCTCAACGGTCAGAACGCGCAAAAGCCGCAGGACCCGACGAAGGACGGCTACGCCTTCATCGGATGGTACACCGATGCAACGTATGCGACCCCGTTCGATTTCGCCAACGTTGCAATCACGCAGAACGTTACGGTCTACGCAAGATTTGAAAAGCTTGAGACCGGGCGCTCCGAGGTCACCGCGACCCTCGTTTGCGACGGATCGTTATTCGATCCCATACAGACGATCAACGGAGTCCTCTACAATCTCCCCACCCCGACAAAAGAGGGCTCAACCTTCGTCGGTTGGTGGATGAGCGATTACGAGTCGGGCGATAAGCTGACCGCGCAGTATACCGGGCAGCAGCTCAAGCAGGACACGAAGCTCTTCGCAGTCTTTGCGCAAGCCGGCACCCCGCTCGTATCGGTCGGTGACAGCAAGATCACCTGGACCTCCGTCGGTCCCACAAAGACCTACGTGCTGACGATCAAGAAGGGCGACGAAACGGTCGTCAACGCCAACGTCGGCGCGCCCGAATACGAATACAGCTTCAAGGATCAGCCCGCGGGCGAATACACGGTCACCGTGTCGTGCGACGGCAAGTCGTCGACGGTGTACCGCAAGAACAAGTCACTTGACCGCGTGTCTAATTTCCGCGTTGTATCCTCCGGTGTTCTCGCCTTCAATCCGGTTGAAAATGCTCAGGAATACATCATCACCGTCGTGTGCGGCAACCCCAATCACAATCACACGGAAGTCAGCAACGGACTTTCCACCACATACGTCTTCTCAAGCTGTGAGATGCCCGAAGACGGTATTTCCTTCGTCGTAACTGCGAAGGCATCGGGTTATCTTGACTCGGTGAGCACATTCAAGTATGCCCTCGCGCTTGACAAGGTAACCGGGGTCACGCTCAACGGCAGCCTGCTGACGTGGGATCCCGTGGATAACGCCGCCGCATACTACGTAGCCGTTTCCTCTGACGGAAACACCTACGTAACGAGCTACGTCTCGGGCGGCACCTCCTTCAGCCTTGCCGGATACGGCGCGGGCAAGCTCTACGTGCAGGTCACCCCCGTGACCGACGGCTACTACTCCGCCCCCGCCGAAAGCGTGACGGTCGATAAAGTTTCGATAGCTGCTCCCACCGGGATCACCCTCTCGGGCAAGACCCTCAAGTGGAACGCGGTGGACGGTGCGACCTCATACACCGTGACCGTCAACGGCAAGTCGTACGACGTTTCCGCAAACGAATTCACTCTCAGCGCGGACAACGCTCTTGTCACCGGAACGATCGATTACTCCGTTACCGTCCGTGCAAACGGCAGTACCGAGGCAGCCAACTCCGCATACTCGGATACGGTCGTCGTCAAGTACGGCTCGATCGGAAGCGTAAGCTACTCAAGCGGCAAGGTCGTTTGGGACCCCGTGGTCGGTGCCGAGAAATACGTTATCAAAGTCGGAACCCGTCAGTATAACGTCAACGGCGATAAGAACTCTCTTGCAGTGGTCTTCACCGAGGCGGGAGCCACCACGGTCTCCGTCGCCTTCATCGACGAAAACGGCGATCAGTCGGTCTGGTCAAGCACGACCGTCAACGTGTACGCGGTAGAGCTTGATTCGCGCGGCGGCAAGGGCGTATCTACCCTTTACCTCGCTTACGGCGACAGCATAGAGCTCCCCGAAACCACAAGGGACGGCTACGAATTCGCCGGATGGTTCACCTCCCCCGCCGGTCAGTCGGGCGGCAAGCAATATACCTCGACCGTCTTTGAGGGCACCGGTGACACCGTGCTCTACGCCGGATGGGAATCGAAGAAGTACACCGTTACACTCGTTCCCGGCGAGGGCGCAACCGTTTCCGACACCTCGGTCAAGGTGACCTACGGGCTCTACAACAACCTGCCCGTGCCCACTCACGAGGTATCCACCAAGCTCTTCGTCGGTTGGTACACCGAGGCGAACGGATCGGGTATCCGCTACACCTCCGAAACCGGCGAGGCGGTGCTGAGATGGAACAGCGCCGACGACGTCACCCTCTACGCATACTTTGCGGAGGTGCTCAGCTTCGAATCGATCAGCGACGGCAAAGCCTACTCGGTATCGAAGGGTCAATACGGACTCGGCAGTCTTACCTCCATCACCATTCCCGCGACCTACAACGGTCTGCCCGTTACCACGATCGAAGCCGCCGGCTTCAAGAGCTGCACCGGATTGGTCAAGATCAACATACCGAACACGATCCAGAACATTGAAATAGGCACCGAGGGTGTCGACGGCTCGGCTTCGGCGTTCTCCGGCTGTTCAAAGCTTGAGGAGATCAACGTCTACGAGGTCGAGGGTGCAGTTGACGTGCTCTATTACTCCACCGACGGCGTGCTCTACTACAATAACCCCTACACCGGAAAGGAAATCAAAGCGGTTCCTCAGGCAAAGACCGGAGTCTTCACCATCGAAGAAGGCACCGAGGTCATTCCCGCGGGTGCTCTTCAGAAAGCCAAATTCACCGAGATATACGTTCCCTACACGGTGAAAGAGGTTGCCGCAAGCGCGTTCAGATCCTGCTCCAACCTCACAAAGATCGCCTTCCTTGCCACGCCCGAGGGCGTGGAAACAGAGCCGAATCTTCAGCTCGCCGACAAGGCGATATACTCGTGCTCGTATCTCACGGAGATAATCTTCCCCTCGCGTATGAAGAACTTCACCGCGGATACCATCTACTCCTGCTCCAAGCTCGCATCGGTCGACGTGGTCGGTAACACCGGCGACTACTCCGCGGTTGCCATCGGCGGCGGACAAAAGGTCATCTGCGACAGTAAGTGCACCACGATCGTCTACTGCCCGAAGGGCATTGAGGGTCAGCTCACAATAACCGATACGAGGATCACGACAATCGGCGAGGGTGCGTTCAAGTCCTGCACCAAGCTCACCTCCGCCGTCATCCCCGGACACGTTACGACCATAGGCAAAGAGGCATTTAAGTCCTGTACGGGACTCACCTCCGTTGACCTCACCGAGGACGGCAACGGTCTCGCGATCAGCGAGAGCGCCTTCTACGGCTGTTCCGGGCTCACCTCGCTGACACTGCCCGCGCGACTCTACAAGCTTGAGGCACACGCCTTCGGCGGTACATCCAAGCTCGTCGAGGTCACGGTCAACAGCAGCGGATCCGAGAGCGTTCCTCTCGACTTCGCCGAAAAAGCGTTCGGTTCGACAGCCGCCACCTCGGCCTATTACGTAACCACCGTCAAGATAGGCGAAAAGGTCCCCGCATTCACCCTCACCGCGGTGTTCGGTCAGAAGATCGCGACCGTTGAGGTTGATGCGAAGAACGAAAACTACTCTTCGATCGACGGCGTGCTCTTTAACAAGGACGCGACAAGCATCATCTTCTTCCCCGCCGAGCGCGCCGGAGAATACGTTATCCCCGATACGGTAACCGAGATCGGCGATAATATCTTCAACGGCAGAAAATACCTCACGAAGGTCACGATCGGCAAGAACGTCAAGACCGTCGGAGCTTACGCATTCAAGGGTTGCTCCGGCCTCACCGAGATCGTCTTCGCCGCCGGCGGAACCGATTCCCTTGAGATAGATACCTACGCGTTCCAGACCTGTAACGCGCTGACCTCGCTTGAACTCCCCGAGAGACTTGTGAGCATCGGAGACTACGCGTTCGCAAGCTGCTCCAAGATAAAGACCCTCGTTCTTCCGACGACGCTGAAGAGCATCGGTTCCTGCGCATTCCAGGCGTGCCACGCGCTTGAAACGGTCAACCTTCCCGCCTCGATTGAGGTGCTGAAAAAGACCGACGCGGGTCAGTTCAACGTTTTCGAGACCTGCTCGGCACTCGCAAACATTACGGTCGATGCGGCAAACGAGCACTTCATGGCCGTTGATAACGTCCTGTACGCCAAGACCGCAACCGCAGACGGGAACGCGGTCGCCACCGAGCTCCTCTTCTGTCCGAGAAAGAAAGCGGGCAGCACTACGGTCAAGGTCCCCGGCACGGTATCAAGCGTAGCCGCGAATGCGTTCTACTACAACTCCACGGTCAAGGAGATCGAATTTGCCGACCTTGAGGGCGACAACGCATCTCTCACGATAGGCACCAACGCCTTCTATTACTGCACCAACCTCCACACGATCACCCTTCCCGAAGGTCTTTCCACCATCGCGAAGGAAATGTTCAGCGGTTGTACGTACATCACCCGCATAGTCATCCCCAGCACGGTCGCAACCATTGAGAACAAGGCATTCTACGGATGTTCCAGCCTCAGCGAGCTCGTCTTCACCCCGACAAAAGAGGGTGCGACCCCCGTTGAACTCACCATCACAGATGCCACGGGTCATTTAACCTCGCCCTTCTACAACTGTCGCAACCTCAAGAAGATCGAATTCCCCGAGAGGCTTGTGTACATCGGTAACTACTGCGGCGGCGGAGAAAATTACAGTTATAGCAGCGGTCCCTCGGTTCAGTACTACTGCTATTTCGAGGAGATTTATCTCCCGTCCACCCTGCAACACATAGGCAAGTACGCATTCGCATATGCTCCCAACCTCACGAAGGTCGTGTTCGCGGACAATTCGTCGCTTGAGGACGCCACAAGTGGCAAAACCAATGTTCCCGCCATCGGTAACTACGCCTTCGCTTACAGCAGTTCGCTTACCTCGTTCAAGCTCCCGACCGTTGCCGAAGGATCTTCCTACTCGCTCGGAAACTACGTGTTCTACCACTCCGCGATAGAGTCGATAGAGATCCCCGCATCCGTCAAGGCGATCGGCAGCTACGCATTCGGATACTGCTCGTCGCTCAAGACAGTCACCTTTGCAGAGGGTGCGGCGCCCGAATTCAGCGGCGATGACATCTTCGTATCGTCTGCTTTGACGTCGATCACTCTGCCGGATGGCATCAAGTCTATACCCGGCTATACCTTCCAGAACTGCAAGAAGCTCACGTCCATCGTGATCCCGTCAAGCGTTACGTCGATCGGGACCTCGGCGTTCTCGGGCTGTTCCAAGCTGACTAAGGTAACCTTCGCCACCTACGAGAAGGACGGCAAGGATTATTCGAAGGTCGCGGAGATCAAGCTCAACGCGTTCGCGAATACCGCGATCACTTCGTTTGCATTCCCGACCCTTGAGGGCGGAAATAAGCTGACTCTCGGCAATACGCTCTTCAGCGGATGCGTCAAGCTCAATTCGGTGCGGCTCTCCGCCTCGGTCGCCGATATCACCGACGTCTTCAATAAGTGCTACTCGATAAAGACCTTCTCGATCGACGAGGGTAACGCAAACTTCTCTATGAAGCCCGGTGATCCCGTTCTTTACAACAAGGATCAAACGGCTTACAGATACATCGTCGGTCTGCTTGAGGGTGAGCACGTTGTACCCGAGGGCGTCACCGAGATCTCAAGCTACACCTTCAGCGGTCAGATCGGTATCACCAAGCTCGTGCTGCCGAAGACGGTACAGGAAATCGGCGAGTACGCATTCAGCGAATGCACCGCGCTTGAAACTGTCGTGTTCGAGCACTCTGCCGATGCGCCGAGCCAGCTTAACCTTAAGAAAGTGGGTCAGCGTCTCTTCAACGGCTGCACGGCTTTGAAGAACGTCACGCTTCCCACGAATATGACCGAAATACCGAATTATATGTTCTACGGTTGCTCGTCGCTTGAGAGCATCACGCTTCACGAGGGTATCACCTCCATCGGCGATTACGCGTTCGCCTCCACCGGACTCACCTCCGTCACCATTCCGACGACGGTAAAGAGCATCGGTGCCGACGCATTCAGCGGTGCAAGCACGACCGATCGCGGTAAGCTCTCCGAGCTCATCTTCGCGAAGGATTCGGCGGGCAACACCGCATTGACCACGATAAACCACACCGCGTTCAAGTTCCAGAGCCTCGTGTCGGTCGAAATACCGAAATCGGTAACGAAGATCTACGCAAACGCATTCAGCTACAACGAACCGCTCGTTTCCTTCACGTTTGAGAAGGGCACGACGATCGAATACCTCCCCGCATATATGCTTCAGTACTGCACGAGCCTTGAGAGCTTCGTCGTTCCCGCAAGCGTAAAGGAATTCTCCTACTACTCTTCCGCCACGTCGAAGACTCTGTCGGCAAGCTCGTCGATATTTGCCTACTGCTCGTCGCTGAAGAGCGTGACCTTTGAGGAGGGATCGCAGATCAGCTTCCTCGGCACCACGACCTTCGCCCATTCCGGGCTTGAATCCTTCGTCGTGCCCGAGACGGTAACGCATTTCAGCACGTCCAATAACGGCAAGAAAGCAGCACACGGTATAACGAATAAGATGTTCGACAGCTGTACGTCGCTGAAGAGCATAACGCTCGGATCTAAGACGACTTACCTCGCATCGTATATGTTCACCGGATGCACCGCACTTGAAACGGTCGACGTCCCCGACACCGTAACGGTCATAGGATCTTACTGCTTCGAAAAGTGCACGAGCCTTAAGACCATCAACTTCGGTGATGATTCTCAGCTCAAGAACGTCGGACAGTACTGCTTCAGCAAATCCGGCATCGAATCGATCGTATTCCCGAAGGGTGTAACAGCTCTCGGATACTTCTCCGGAAGCGGCGTAACCACACCCGCCGCTACTGTCAGCAGCAGCTCGTACCAGTTCAACGAGTGCGCGAACCTCAAGTCGGTGGAATTCAAGGGTGCGGTCACCGCTCTCGGCGCATACGTATTCTACAAGTGCACCGCACTTGAGAGCATCGAGCTCCCGGCAAAGACCACGGTCATCGGAAATCGCTGCTTCCAATACTGCTCGTCGCTGAAGAGTGTAACGCTCAATTCAACCGGAGCTCTCCAAATAGGAACCTACGCATTCGCGGATTCCGGTCTGACCGAGATCACGATCCCGAAGGGCACGAAGTCGGTCGGAACCTATGTTTTCTCGAACTGCACCGATCTTGAAAAGGTAACCGTAGCCGACGGTACTCAGGCACTTACGCTTGACAAGTACTGCTTCCAGAAATGCACGTCCCTCAAGTCGATAGACCTTCCCGGTCGCGTAACGGCAATATCGGATTACACCTTCTACGGTTGTGAATCGCTTGAGTCGGTCACGCTCAATAAGGTCAAGACAATCGGCAACGGTGCATTCAGCGGCTGCTACGCACTGAAATCTGTCATCCTCCCCGACACTGTCACAACGATCAACGGCAGCGCGTTCCTGAACTGCTCGTCACTTAAGTCGATAACCATTCCGGAAAAATGCACTTCCATCGGATCGAACGTGTTCGCGGGATGCCGCAACCTGCTCTTCTTCAGCGTTCACCCCGACAACAAGAAATACGAGGTGCAGTCGGGTGCGCTCATTGAAAAGGGCAACGTCAACAAGATCATCGCTCTTCCCGCCGCCGCCACCGACGGTGTGCTGGAGATACCCGAGGGCACGGTGCTCGGTGCCTACGCCCTCAACGGCTTGCACAACCTCACCGCGGTCGTCCTTCCCGACGGCATAACGGAGATCCCGGATTACGCCTTCGCTTCCGCGGACATCGAAACCCTCGTGATCCCCGAAAGCGTGACCACCATAGGAGCGAACGCATTCGCCGACGCAAAGATCAAGTACATCCACATCCCCGCCGCCGTTACCACGATAGGTAACTACGCATTCCAGAATTGCGAGAACCTTACCACCGTAACGTTTGCGGAGAACTCCGAGCTTAAGTACCTCGGCAACTACGCATTCAGCGGAAGCGGCATTACCGAGATAACGATTCCCGCCGGAGTCACCTGCCTCGGAAACAACAAGGGTGTCTATTCGAAGTACCTCGCGACCTACACCTTTATGGGTTGCGAATCGTTGACCTCCGTCACCTTCCTCGGTGAGCTCGACTCGATAGGCAGCTATGCCTTCAAGAATTGCACGGCTCTTAAGAGCTTCAAGATCCCCGAGACCGTAACTGTCATAGGATGGTATGCATTTGAGGGCGCGGGACTTGAAAGCATAGAGATTCCCGCAGGTGTAAGAGCATTCTACTTCTCCTCCAGCGGAGAAATCTCGACCTCGTCCTCCAACACCTTCAAGAACTGCACGTCGCTTAAGACCGTCGTTCTGCACGAGGGACTTGAGTACATCAACGGCTCCACGTTCGTAGGGTGCACGGCGCTTGAAAGCATCGTGATCCCCTCCACGGTAACCAAGATCGACTCGTATGCCTTCGACGGATGCGAATCGCTTAAGAGCGTGACCTTCGCGAAGGATGCGGTCATCACCGCCTTCGGCAACTACGCATTCAGAAATACCGGACTTGAAACGATAGAGATCCCGGAGGAGGTCAACAGCCTCGGCACCTACCTCTTCTACGGCTCCGCTCTCAAGTCGGTCAAGTTCCTCGGCAACTCGATACAGAAGCTCGACAGCAATACGTTTGCAAACTGCGAATCTCTCACGAGCTTCGTTATCCCCTCGACGGTCACGACGATCGGTGCCAGCTGCTTCGCGGGCTCGGGACTCAAGTCGGTCACGATCCCCGCAGCGGTCACGTCCTGGAGCACCTCCGCATTCAAGGATTGTCTCAAGCTTGAGACCGTCGTATTTGAGGAGGGTTGCACGACCGTATACGGATCGATGTTCGCGGGTTGTACGAACCTGAAGTCGGTAAAGCTTGCCGGCACAATCGACACCATCGGCTCATCGGCATTCGCCGATTGCACCTCGCTCAAGGAGCTCGTGATACCGAAATCGGTATACAGTATGTCCTATGCATTCACCGGTTGGACCGCAGAGCAGACCGTCAAATTTGAGATCAGCGAAAGCGATTCCAAAATTTGGCCCTCTTCCGGAACCTCCGCGTGGAATAAGAACTGCGAAGCCAAGTTCGTTTGGGACTACACCGAATCGGGATCCGAATCTGCCGATTGATCCAAGGATTTTAACCCGTTTCCCCTCGCGCCACCGGCGCGAGGGGAAATTTTGTTTTTCTCCAAAGACCGCCGGCGTTTCCCAAAAAACATTGAACTTTGCACGGGTCACAGTAGCCTTCTCCTGTGGGAGAAGGGGGACCGCGTCAGCGGTGGATGAGGAGTTATCTTTGCGCCCAATGACACCTCATCCGTCAGCCTTCGGCTGCCACCTTCCCCCACTGGGGAAGGCAACTATCGAGTGATGTCTCCGCCGTAAATGGAAAAGTAAGGCTTGTATCCCCGGTGTAAGGGATATTTTGTTCTCTTGTGTTATCAAAAAAATTGATTAATTCCGCTTTATCCATTTAAGTTTTTGATAAGCTATTGACATTACAAAAAAGTATGGTATAATTTATATATTATACTTCCAATATGGGGA
>CAYWVC010000001.1:0-65788 GCA_964461635.1 uncultured Lachnospiraceae bacterium | reverse complement strand
ATTCTCGTCAGCGTTGCCGATTGATTTAGCGGCAACCGGGATAAAGTTATAAAGCATACCGCCGCAGTGCTCAGGCACTGCGGCGGCGTATTTTATGATTAAAAGTTCTCCCCACACCGAATTTTTTAGTGCGGGGAGAATAGCATATTATATTAAAATTCCAACTTGCCTTCAATATAGGAGCGAAGCTCGCTTATGGGCATTCTGACCTGCTCCATACTGTCGCGGTCACGCACGGTCACGCAACCGTCGTTGGCGGAGTCAAAATCGTAGGTGATGCAGAACGGCGTACCTATTTCATCCTGACGGCGGTATCTCTTCCCTATGCTGCCCGTTTCGTCGTAATCGACGCTGAAATACTTCGACAGCTCGGCAAAAATCTCACCCGCGGGTTCGGCAAGCTTCTTTGACAGCGGGAGGACGGCAGCCTTGAACGGAGCCAGCGCCGGATGCAGTCTGAGCACTACGCGCACGTCGTTCTTTGCTTCGTCGATGACCTCCTCATCGTAAGCGTCGACGAGGAATGCCAGCAAAACACGGTCGGCACCGAGCGAGGGCTCGATAACGTAAGGTACGTACTTTTCGTTGGTCTCGGGATCAAAGTAGTCAAGGGGCTGACCGCTGTGATCCTGATGCTGAGTAAGGTCGTAGTCGGTACGGTCCGCCACGCCCCAAAGCTCGCCCCAACCGAACGGGAAAAGATATTCGAAATCCGTCGTTGCCTTTGAGTAGAAGCAAAGCTCCTCGGGGCTGTGATCGCGCAATCTGAGGCATTCATCGTTCATACCGAGGTCAAGTAACCACTGATGGCAGTAATTCCTCCAATAAGCGAACCATTCAAGGTCGGTTCCGGGCTTGCAGAAGAATTCAAGCTCCATCTGCTCAAATTCACGGATACGGAAAATAAAGTTTCCGGGCGTGATCTCATTACGGAAGGATTTGCCGATCTGACCTACGCCGAACGGGATCTTTTTCCTCGTTGTACGGGCGATGTTTTTGAAGTTTACGAATATACCCTGCGCGGTCTCGGGACGAAGGTAAAGTTCGGATGCGCTGTCCTCGGTCACACCTTGGAAGGTCTTGAACATAAGGTTAAACTTTCTTATATCGGTAAAATCCGATTTGCCGCATCCCGGGCAAGCGATCTGCTTTTCGCGGATATATGCGATCATCTCGTCGTTCGTCATAGATTCGACCGACATTTCGATGCCGTTCTCGGCGTTATAGTCCTCAATGAGCTTATCCGCGCGGTGACGCATTTTACAGCCCTTGCAATCGATCAAGGGATCGGAGAAGCCGCCGACGTGACCCGAAGCCACCCAAGTCTCGGGGTTCATAAGTATTGCGCTGTCAAGTCCGACGTTATATTTATTTTCCTGGACAAATTTCTTCCACCAAGCGCGCTTGATGTTGTTTTTCAGCTCCACGCCAAGGGGACCGTAATCCCACGAGTTTGCAAGACCGCCGTATATCTCGGAACCCGGATAAACGATTCCGCGATTTTTGCACAGTGCAACGATCTTCTCCATTGTTTTTTCCTGATTGTTCATAATGACTCCTGTATTTTAATTTTTATTTTCTCTTTATCCGGCAAGGACCGAAAGGTAGCCCTCTAAAACGTACAGCATAAGAGGTATGCGTCGGCATCCGGCGTACCGCGTCCCACTGCCGCGGGCTCATCATAATTATACGGATACGCGGTACTTTCACCTTGCGTTCCCGTCTCCGTGTCAGCCGATGAAGGTTTCCCGGGATCAACACCGAAAATAGCCGATACGATAAAATAAGCTATTAATCCGAAAGCAAGAAGAGCTATGGCACCGGAAACGAAAAAGATCTTTGCACCTCTTCCCATAGCCTTCCTCCCGCAACGTTACTGTATCAAACGATCGGATACCCGATACGTGCTTTTAATTATACCACTGTTTTCGTACTATTTCAATATTTTTTCCGATATTATTGAAAAAGGTTCGGCACAAAAATTAATTGACATACTTGCCTATCGGTTATATAATATACTTGACAGTTCTTTTTGCGTATAAGAGAGGAATCTATGGCTAAAAAAGAAGTAAACCTTGCACAGGGACCGATCCTCAGCAAGATGATATTATACACGCTGCCGCTGATGTTTTCGGGAATGCTGCAGCTCCTTTATAATTCCGCCGACCTCGTGGTGGTCGGTAACAAGGGGGAGATCGGCGATCTTTACGTTGCGGCGATCGGCGCGACGAGCTCGTTGACCAGCCTTATAATCGGACTTTTTCTCGGCCTTTCGGTCGGGGCTTGTGTCGTTATCTCGCAGTACCTCGGCTCTAAGGATGACAAAAACGTTTCCGAGGTCGTGCACACGGCAATGCTGACAGCGGTTATAATCGGTGTGATCCTCGGGGGGATCGGCATCGTGCTTTCCTACGATTTTCTGCTTTGGATGAGAACGGATTCCGACGTTATCGAGCTTTCGGCACTCTATATGCGCATATATTTTGCGGGGCTTCCGGCATCGATGGTATATAATTTCGGATCTGCCGTTTTACGTGCGAAGGGAGATACGAAGTTCCCTCTGATAGTGCTTGTCGTATCCGGATGTGCGAACGTTATACTTAACTTGATAATGGTCTTCGTTTTTGACCGACACGTGGACGGCGTGGCGATCGCTACAGTTGCCTCTCAGATTATATCTGCCGTAATGGTAGTTATATATCTTTGCCGTCTGAAGGATTCGTGCCGATTGGAGTTCCGTAAGCTGTGCATCAAGAAGGACAAGTTCCTGCGTATTATCAGAGTCGGACTTCCCGCCGGACTCCAAAGCGTCGTATTTTCGGTCTCAAACGTTATGATCCAATCCTCCGTAAACGTGCTCGGAACGTCGGCGATGTCGGGCGACTCGGCGGCGGCAAGCATTGACGGCTTTATATACATAGCGCAAAACTCGGTATATCACGCGGCAATGGCATTCACGGGGCAAAGCTACGGTGCGGGTAATATGAAGCGCGTGCGGAAGGTTTGCTTGGTCTCGGTTATCCTCGTGACTGTTATAGGCATAGTCATTGGCGGTATAGTTGATATTTTTGCCACGCCGCTTCTCGGCTTGTACGGGCTCACCGAAAACGGAGCAAAGGCAGAGGCTCTTAAGAACGGACTTTTAAGGCTTGAAATAACCACAATGACATACTTCCTCTGCGGCATTATGGAGGTATTGACCGGAGTCTTGCGCGGTGTGGGATATTCGTTTATACCAATGATGATCGCGACGTTCGGGGTATGCGGAATCCGGATCCTTTGGATAAAGCTGCTCTTCGATCAATACGAATTCTTCCACAACATATATTGGCTGTATATGTCGTATCCGATTTCGTGGACAATAGCAGTTATCGCACAGTTTATCGCATTTTTGATCATTCAACACAGGGTGACCAAGAAGCTGGAAGCAAAGAAGGCTTTAAGCGAAAATACAAAGGAAGAACGGATCTCGGTTTGAGATCCGTTCTTCCCTTTTCGCGGTATTTAAACCGTTAACCCATAAAAGGATTGTCCCTCGCCTGCAAGCGCATTTGCTTGATCACCGAATTCGGCTTTTTCGATCCAAAAATAGCCGTACCCGCAACTATGACGTTTGCTCCCGCAGAAGAGCACTGATATATATTATCCGCATTAATCCCCCCGTCAACCTCGATGTCAAGCTCAATTCCGCGACGGTCAACGTATCGGCGAAGCTTTCTGACCTTATCAAGCGTTTCGGGGATCAGCTTCTGACCGCCGAAGCCGGGCTGAACCGTCATCACCAATACCATATCGCAAAGCCCCGCGTCAACCAAAGGGATCACTGCATCAACCGGGGTATCGGGAGATATTGCGATTCCGGCGCGGACCTCCTTTTCACGCAGGATGCCGAGAGTGCGCGCGGGATCGTCGGTTGCCTCGTAATGAACGGTAATGATATCGGCTCCCGCGCGTATAAAGTCGTTTATATATCGTTCGGGCTCGGAGATCATCATATGTACGTCAAAAATGAGCATACTCTTTTTTCGCAATGCCGCGACCGTACCCGGACCGAAGCTGATATTAGGAACGAAATGTCCGTCCATTATATCAAGGTGAAGGTAATTTGCTCCGGCATTCTCTATTCGCTCGACTTCTTCGCCGAGGCGTGAAAAATCGGCAGCCAACAACGACGGTGAAATATAGATCATTTTTATTCCTCCAATAAAAACGTTTCAAAGCCTGCGATCATGTCAAACGACATAATTCAACATAATATGTAGTGTGGAAGCACGAACGGCGGTCCGGGACGTACAACACAAACGATGTGAAGCTGATAAAACCGTTGCGCGTGCTTTGCGGGGCATCAAGTGGTGCCCCGTTTGCTATTGCTTGAAGATAAGGCAGACTGTTCTTGCCGCGATGCCTTCTTTACGCCCGGTAAAGCCCAATCCTTCCTCGGTCGTTGCCTTAACGCTAACGTCACCGATGTCAATGCCTACGGCGACGGAAATGTTTTTTCGCATTTCGTCGATATATGGCGCGAGCTTGGGAGCCTGCGCGATAACGGTGGAGTCAACGTTACCTATACGGTAACCCGCCTCATACACCCTTTTTGCCACTGTCTCAAGCAATATCATACTGTCAGCGTTCAAAAATTTCGGATCGGTGTCCGGAAAAAGCTTTCCGATATCGCCAAGCGCCGCCGCGCCGAGGAGCGCATCGGCTATCGAATGAGCCAAAACGTCGGCATCCGAATGACCGTCAAGCCCCATTGAGTAAGGAATCACCACTCCCCCGAGTATCAATTTTCGTCCTACGGCGAAACGGTGAACGTCGTAGCCCTCACCTATTCTCATTTTTTACCTCCGCAACACGGTTGGCGGCTTTCAAAAGTGCTTCGGCGAGATAAACGTCATCCTCGGTAGTGATCTTAATATTCATTCTGCCGCACTCTACGAGCTTGATTCCCTTAAATCCGATCCGCTCTGCAAGCGAGCAATCGTCGGTGGCGAAAAAGTTATTTTCCTTGGCGGTATAAGCCGCCGCGCGGTAAAGATTCGTGCCGAAGACCTGCGGCGTTTGCGCAAGCCAAATAAAATTGCGGTCCTCCGAGCATTCGATGTACCCACCGGGGGTGGATTTTTTTACGGTATCTGAGCTCGCGGTTGCGGCGGTTGCCGCACCCGAGTCATACGCCGCCAAGCATACGCGTTCGATATCGTCTTCGGTTACAAGACACCTTGCACCGTCGTGAAAAGCCACGAATTCGGCTTTGTCCGATATCTGACGGAATCCAAGCCAAGCGGAGGACTGTCGGTTTTTGCCTCCCGCAACCACCGAAGAAACCTTGCTAAATCCGTATTTATTGCAAAGCTCGATCACGTCGCGGATTTTATTTTCTTTTGTTACCACGATTATATCGGTTATACACGCAGAATTTTGAAATGCGCGAATACTGCGCGCCAAGACGGGCATCCCCGCGACTGTCAGAAACTGCTTATCGCGCCCTTGCATCCGTGAGGAGCTACCGGCGGCGAGTATGATCGCCGTTGTTCTCTTGTACTTCTTCCTGCCTGTCGCGGAGCGCACTACGTCAGCCGCCGCCGACGCGATCTTTTCCGATTTTGTTTTCATTATTTCATCAATTCGTCAAGCATCTTGACGCGGCGCTCGTGCTTGCCGCCCGCATATTCGGTGTCAACGAATAAATCGACGAGATCCAGCGCCAAGCCCTCACCGATCACTCTTGCACCGAAGCAAAGCACGTTAGCGTCGTTATGCTCGCGTGTCAATCTTGCCGAATAGGTGTCGGAACAGCACGCCGCCCTGATACCGGAATGCTTGTTGGCGGCAATAGACATTCCTATTCCGGTCCCGCAAACAAGGATCCCCAGCTCAAACTCACCAAGCTGTATACGCTTGCAAAGCGCGTCTGCAAACACGGGATAATCACAGCTCGCCGCCGAGTCGGTGCCGACATCGGTAACTGCTATGCCGCGATCCTCAAGGTGCTCGATAACCTTAAGCTTCAGCTCATATCCCGCGTGATCCGATCCGATAACTATTCTGTTTATCATAATAATCTCCATTCCGCCGCAGATCTGCGGCATATAAATTATTGTTTTCCGAGATTCTCAAGTGATCCCGATTCACGTTCAAGTCGCATACGTTCGGCTTGCGAAAGCCTCAAATATACGGGTGAAAGCTCGGCATCGGACGTATATTCTCCACGGCCGTAAGCGGAAAGCGCACACTGTGCAACGGCGTATGCCGATTGGTACCGGTTTCTCTCGGGTGCGAGCGAAGCGTTTATTCTTTTTCCGAAGCCGTCATATGCAAGCTGTGCGCCGTCACCGCAAAGAATAACGTGCTGCTCGCGCTTCTCAAGCTCGGCGCAAAGCTCGTCTATTGACAGTGCCCGATCCTCGCAGATACGGGTTCCGTCGCTCTCAAAAAGCGCATTGTACACTTGCCCGCGTCGCGCGTTCATACAGGGACACAGCAAGCCGTCGGTTCCGCGCGAATTGTAGGCTAATGCCTCAAGCGACGATACTCCGATGCAAGGCTTTTTTCTATCGAAAGCCAAGCCCTTCAGCGTTGCGGCACCGATTCGCACTCCCGTGAAGGATCCGGGACCTGCGGCACAGGCAAAGATATCTATCTGATCGAGGTCAAGCGATGAGAGCCCTATCATCGACTCTATCATCGGTAAAAGTGTCTCGCTATGCGTATTCCCGTTTTGAAGAGAATATTCTCCAATCATTTTTTCGCCGTCGCAGATCGCAACCGAAGCTACCTGCGCGGTGCTTTCAAGCGCTAGGATAATCATCAGATACTCTCCCCCCGAATCTTGAGATTTGCGGTCACTTGCCTCGGCTCATCACCGCTTCCGGATATGTCCACCCTGATATATCTGTCCGGCAGAGCGTATTCCACGTTGTCTGCCCATTCGCAAAGGGTTATGCCGGGACGTTCGGCATAATCGTAAAATCCGGTGGAATACAGATCATCCTCGTCGGTTATGCGCCAAACGTCAAAGTGATAAACGTCTGGGTTGCCGCGATATTCATTGACGATGGCGAAGGACGGGGATTTTACACGGCAGCCGGGGCATATACGAGAGCAAAATCCGCGTACAAAAGCCGTCTTTCCGGCTCCCAAGCCTCCGCAAAGTGCCACGAAGCGAGGCGCTCCCGTAACCGTTATATATTCAGCCAGGGATCGCCCGGCATTCTCGGTCTCTTCGGTTGATGCACATATAATATCAAAAATGCATTCGGACATCATTATTTCTCCAAATTATTACTCCTATTATTATATCATATCTTTCCGCGCTTGTAAAGTACAAGCGAACAAAAAACGATCGATGTCCCGACTAACTGAGGACATCGATCGGATATCAGGCGCGCAATGCTGCGGCTCGATCTTTTATGTACGGTATAACGTCCGATTCGTTGAGACCGAGGACGAATGCAAATTCCTCGACAATAAGCTTAGTAGCAGAGGAAAGTATCCTTTCATCCGCGGCATAAAGACGTTTCCTTTGTTTTGTGACCTCTTCCTTGTGTGCGGAGAGTGTCTTGATGAGCCAAAGAAGATCTGCACGCCTTCCGCTGTGAAGTATCTCGTCAAACTTCTCGGCGCGTACCTTATGATCCGATATCCACGGATGGTCCACGGTTTCGGCATCGGCTATCAAGCTGTCAATATCAGCATCGCTTACAAGCGGAAGCATAAGTGACGTGAGCTTTTCGGAATCCAACGGAACGTATATGGTTGACGACGGGTTGGATATCGGATGCATAATATAATATTCCCTCTCGGTGCCCGAGAAGTCACGTTTTTCGACGGCATCAACGTAACATATTCCTCCGCTTGGGTACATAACGTGGGTTCCCGCATTATAAGTCGCCTGCATCTGCATATCCTCCCCTTTCGGTTGTTTATATTATTATAACATAAAAATCAAAAAAATGCAAATGGATATTTTTCACAAAATGCAGATAATAATGATTTTTTACGAAGAGACGGTGATAACGTCTGTTTTGTTTGCCGAGATATTGAAAGTCGGTCGGATCTGTGATATAATTGTTGCAGATACCATACTTGCGTGCCGATCGGACGGCTCGTGCCATTGGGAGGATAATTATGAGTGCTTACAATAACCTTATAGGGATAGGGATCGATTTCGGTATGCCCGAGGTCAGCGTAGAGGACCGTATAAAAACGATCGCAGACGTTGGATTTGACGCTGTTTTCTGCGGTTGGCGAGCCGACGGTTGCGTCGGCAAGATCGCGCGCTTGGCGGCCGAGAACGGATTGATCCTTCAATCGGTTCACGCGCCGTTCAAACGCATCGACCGTATGTGGCAGGAGGGCGACGAAGGCGAAGCAGTGCTTAGCGAGCTTTGCCAATGCCTTGACGACTGTGCCGCCAATTCGGTAAATATTATGGTGTCGCACGCTTGGATCGGCTTTTTGCCGGAGGCTCCGAACGACGTCGGAGTTGACAGATTTTCGCGGTTGCTCGACCGTGCCGAAAAGCTTGGCGTGACCGTAGCACTTGAGAACACGGAGGGCGAAGGATACCTGTCGTACCTCTGGAGCCGGCTGTCGGACAGGACATCCGCAGGATTTTGCATTGATACCGGGCACGAATTTTGCTACAATATCGGCAGAGATATGATCGAAACGTACGGTAATGGCGGCAAGCTTGTTGCCACGCATATAGACGACAATCTCGGAATGACGGGCGACACGATAACGTGGTATGACGATTATCATCTGCTCCCGTTTGACGGCAAGGTCGATTGGCAGAGCGTTGCCGATAGGCTCGTCGGCGTTGGATATAACGGAATCCTTACGTTTGAACTTAAGACGAAGAACAATCCCGGTCGAAACGCAAACGACATTTATGCCTCGCTGAATTGCGAAGAATATCTGAGTCGGGCATATGAGCGGGCAGTCCGGATCGCGAAGCTTATATACGACGCACGGGAGAATCACAAAATATGACGGTACACGTTAAACGCTTACTTGCGGCGGTCTCCGTATGCATCATCCTCACGTTACAGTTCTCTTCCTGCGCCAATTACGAGACCGAGGTCATACAGCGCGGGGACTATACCTTTACTGTAAAGTCGCGCGGTGATACCGTGATCGGAATAACAGTGCAAAGTGACGGGCGCAATCAATCCGAAATAAACGTTACCGGGAAAAATCTGACCTTCGTCGACCTTAATTATGACGGATACGAGGACATACGTCTTGACAGTCTTTCGCCGTCGCTCGGAGCTTACGAATGCTTTATCCTTCGTCCGACAATCGGGAAATTCGTTCGGAGTTCGGCTTTCTCTGCCTTGATAGATCCCGAGTGGGACGGGGAGACTCAGACCGTGACAAGTCGCTTAAGCAGGATCGAATATTGCACGACCGAGGTCGCGTCTCAGGTTGCATATGAGGAGACCCGCGCCGAAATGACTTGGAAATGGCTGAACGGTGCGTTGGTGCAGATCGCCGAGACGGGGATAACGTACTATTCCTCCGAGGAAATATATTGCTGTTACACCTGCACGTACGATGAGGGCGTTCTCGTCAGAGATCAAGCCGGAGAACGCTGGTTTTCAAGCATTGAAGCACTCATAAGCGCCGGATATGTTTGGGATGACGGCTCCGACGCTCCGCAATAAACCGAATAAGGCATAACGGATATGACCTCGGTCCGTCCGTTATGCCTTTTTGGCGTTCGTAATAATTTTTAAGTAGCAAGTTTTATACTCGCTTGCGAAGGATTACCGCCGTGCCGACGGCAAGTATGAGCGAAAGCAGACAATAGTCGGCGGCAAAGGAAGCGCATCCGCCGGGGCTCTGATCTTCATTCGGCTCTGCCATTACGGGTACATCCGCGTCGCTCTCATTTACCGTTAAGGTGTCGGTGCGCTCGGTTTTCATGTACTGAGCTATGTAGGTACGGTTGAGCACGGCGTATTCCTCCAACCACATTCCCCAATCCTTGAAAACGTAGTCATATTCGCCGTCGGACTCCCTGACGGGATGCGCGGGCTCAATAAGCTTATCGCCGTAGTTATAAACGGTCTTGTCGATCAAGGTGCCGTCGTGATCGTAAAATTCTATCGTTATCTTACGTGTTGTCCATACGGCGTAAAGGGTCATATCCCTGTCAAGTGTGATCTTGCTCCCCGGAATATACTCTGCGGTCTGTGCGTCCGAAACGGTTGACCATCCCAAAAAGGTCTTTCCCGTCAAGCGCGGCGTATTGCTTGAAATGACCGCAACGCTTCCCTGTCTAACGCTGATCGGAGCGATCTCCGTATCACTGCCGTTGGTGTTAAAGGATATCGTACAATATATGTTTTCCTTGGGCTGTACGTATGTGAGATAGACCCATCCGCTCTTGCCGCCGTACGAGGTCTTGCCCCAATCGCCGCTTGCCTCCGTTATATAGAGCTCCGTTCCGTACGGGACCGTGCAAACTACGCTTGATGACGTGTCGGCAGAGGATCTCATATTCAACGAGCTTGCGGTAACGGTATAATAGCCCTCCTCAATATAGCCGCTGAGCAGTGGATATCCGCTGTAATCTCCGGTCGTGCCGGTATATGCGGGCTCGGCGTAGCCCACTATGTAGGTATTGCTCTTTTCGTAAGATCGGAGGTTAACAAGACCGCGCCCCGTGTTGCCTTCTATTGCGTAAACGTTCTTCTCATCGGTGCCGACGACGATACCTATATGCGACGCGCTCTGGCGCTCGGCGTTAGCCGATAAATAGAAGATGAGGTCGCCCGGCGTCGGCTCGTATCCCGAATCGCGGGTATGATATCTTGACATTGATGAAAAGCTCTGTACGAACTTATCGCAGCTTACCGAATTGATGATAGTCGACGTTGGGATCTGCGCCTGCCTTGCGCACCAAGTTACGAATGAGGCGCACCAGGCGTAGCTGTACGTTCCGTTATTGCTGTATGTATTTCGGTTGCCGTAATTGTATTCAACGTAGTTGTTGCTTCCGCTCCAATTGTATCCGTTGAAATCGTCCTTGCTGTTTCCCTCGTGATACCCGAGCTGAGACATAGCGACGTTCAGTATATCTCGCCTTTGATCTCCGGTAAGCTCGACCGCGCAGAGCCGATCGTAAAATTTACTGCTCTTGTAGGCATCGGTCACCGTATAAGACGGGGTAAGCGCCGATGCCGACAGTGCGGCAAGCGGCAACAGTATCGCGAATCCCACCAAAAAGCCAATAATCCTTTTCTTCATAGATGTCTCCTTCCTGACCGTTACGTTGGGGCGACCGCATAATTCGGAAGAAATACGGATTACGCGGTACGTTTACGATTATATCACAATTTTCCGATGCTTGTAAACCCATCCACGGGTTTTACGCAAAATTACCTGCCGAGGAAGAAATCGAGAGCCTCGGGCAACCATGCATCCCAAAGCCGCCATTCGTGCTCACCGGGGCATTCACGGTATTCGTAATCGAAGCCTTTTCCATCCATAAATCTGCGGAATTTTTCGTTGTGCGGATAAAGGTAATCCTCCGTTCCGCAGAATTGAAGCATACGCGGACGCGCTCCCCCGCTCTGCCCGACCCGTTCGACAAGCTTAAAAAGGTCGTCGTGCTCGGGGGCTTCGGTAATTCCGGGACCGTAAAGCTGTTCGATCAAGCCCTTGTATTTCTCGTCGTGTACGTATTCGTGCGCACAAAGAGCCCCCGACATACTGCAGGCCGCCGCATAGGTATCCGGCTCGCGAAGGGCTATCTTAAATGCACCGTAGCCGCCCATTGACAGACCCGCGACGAAGGTCGCATCGCGGCGGGAACTCAGATTGAAGAGCTTATGCGAGTGCTCAAATACCTCCCGAGCCACGTGAGTATAATAGGCACCGCCGTATCTCATATCCGTAAAAAAGCTGTTTCCGCCGTCGGGCATAACGAGAGCCACGCCGCGGCCGTTGGCATATCGCTCACATCGCGAATGACGTATCCACGACGTATGATCGCCGCTGTAACCGTGAAGAAGGTATACTACCGGGATGTCCTCCGACACCGTATCGGGGATAACAACGTAATAAGCCGCCTCGGTCGACAGGACAGAGGACTTGAATTTGCAGGTAATGAGAGACATATGCACGTTCCCTTTCATCCGTTTTTTCTTCATTATATAGTTTTTTCGGAAAGATGTCAAGAAAAAACTGCCGTTTCGCCGTTGCAGCTCTTGTAAAATCGCAAAAATACTGCTATAATATTATCTATTACCGGAAAGGAGGTCCGATCACTGTATGATCATAAATAACGCTGTTATTTGCGATACCGATGCCGTAACACTTCGGCGCGGCAGTATCGGCTTTTCGCACGGATCGGTCTGTGAAATCGAGAATGCCGATTCGGATGACGTGATAGACGCTCGCGGTGCGTATCTGCTTCCCGGATTTGTGGACGTTCATACGCACGGCCGAGCGGGGGGCGATTTCGTATCTGCCGACACGGACAAGCTCAGAGCTATGGCAAGGAGCTATCTTGAGACCGGGGTCACCTCGGTAATGCCCACCTTAGCGTCTGCCGCTTACGGTGAACTGATTTCCGCCGCCGACAGGATCAATTCCGTAAAAAGCAGTACCGGCGGAGCTCGCTTCCTCGGCATACATCTTGAGGGGAGATATCTTAATCCCGATTTCCGCGGAGCTCATAACGCAGAGCTCCTTGCCCCTCTCAAGCCCGAAGAGCTTGATGCGCTTGTTTTTCGAATGTGTCTTCCCTGCCATATAACCGCGGCACTTGAGCTTGACGGCGACGGACGGTTTGCCGACAGAGCGCTTTCACTCGGCGCGACGCTTGGGCTCGGTCACACCGGTGCCGATTTCAACACGGCTCACGCGCTCTTTGAAAAGTACGGCATAAGCTTTACACACCTGTTCAACGCTATGCCGCCGATACATCATCGCGCGGGGGGCGCGGCGGTTGCGGGGCTTACCTCGGGAGCCTTTTGCGAGCTGATATGCGACGGGCTTCACGTTTCGCCCGAGATGGTCCGGCTTGCGTACGGTTGTCTTACCGAAGAGCATCTCGTGCTGATAACCGATTCAATGGAAGCTACCGGCTGTCCCGACGGTGATTACGATATAGCCGGATCGCCCTGTCGGGTAGTTAACGGACGGGCGTTGACAGCAGACGGCAAGCTCGCCGGGAGCACGCTTGACCTTAAGACTGCGGTAGAAAATCTTATGAGCTTTTGCAACATCGGGCTGGCGAACGCCGTGAGATGCGCTACCCTGAACCCGGCACGTGAGATCGGAGCGGACGGCACCGTTGGATCTCTTGCCGTCGGCAAATGCGCCGATGCTCTGCTCGTTCGGCTTGAAAACGGAAAAATATTCATTGAGGATATTTTTATCGGGGGTGAGCGGATTTGAAAGAAAAGAAGCCGTCATCACCGATAAAGCTTGCAAGAGTCGCTGCAAAGGAAGCACTCTCCGACGGCAACGCAAGGCTGACGTTGATCTTCGCCGTTATGATATACGCCCTTGCGGTAATAGCAACGTATATCATCGTCGCAGCGGTCGCGGACACGGTAATTCTGATCTCCGATCCGTCGGCAGAGGAAACTGTCCGCCGACTTTGCGATCCGGCGTTTATATTGCTATCGGTCATCTTCACGGCACCGCTGTTTACGGGTTATCACCGTATGGCGGCAAAGGCGGCGGGAGGCGAATGTATCGGCTTGGCGGAGCTTTTTCGGTATTATTCTTCGTTCGGGCTTTTTATGAAAAGCTGTTGCGTCGCGCTTCTTTCGGCTTTGCCGCTCGTGCCTGCGGCAATAGCTGCGGAGGTGATCTCTCGGCTTGGGGACGGCATCACAGGCGTATTGTTGGTGATGGCGATTGCGGTTGCCGCCGCGATACTCTGCATAATATTGCTTGTAACGGTGCTTCCGCTGGCAAGCGTATTCGTCTTATCTCACGATAAAAACCCCTTCAGATGCTTTGCGCTGTCTGTAAGGCTTGCATTTAAGAATTTCCCGCAGATGCTTTTGCTGATCCTCGGTTCTTTGCCGTGGGTACTGCTTTCGCTCTGCACGGTCGGGGTGCTTTTTATGATCTTCACATTACATTACTTAACTGTTACAGAGATCTGTTATTCGGATCACATTCTATTTTCAACGGAGGAAAAACAAAGATGAACAACAAGGAAAAATTTTATATAACCACTGCGATAGCATACGCCTCGCGCAAGCCGCACTTCGGTAATACGTACGAGGTAATAATGACCGATGCGCTGGCAAGATACAAACGCTCCCGCGGGTATGACGTATTTTTCTGCACGGGAACCGATGAGCACGGGCAGAAAATAGAAAACTACGCAAACGATGCGGGGATCACGCCGCAAAAATACGTTGACGCGGTCTCGGGCGAGGTGCGCGGCATATGGGACAAGATGAACACGAGCTACGATCATTTCATACGCACCACCGATGAAGGTCACGTGAAGGCGGTCGAGAAGATCTTCAAACGCTTTTTTGAGCAAGGAGATATATACAAGGGCTGTTACGAGGGCTGGTATTGCACACCGTGCGAGTCCTTCTTCACCGATACGCAGGCGGTCGACGGAAAATGCCCCGATTGCGGAGCCCCCGTACAAAGAGCGAGCGAAGAAGCGTATTTCTTCAAGATGAACAAGTACGCCGACCGACTTCTTGCCTACATTGAGGAGCATCCCGATTTTATCGAGCCCGAGTCGCGTAAAAAGGAAATGATAAACAACTTCCTTAAGGTTGAAGGCGGGCTTCAGGATCTTTGCGTGTCGCGAACCTCGTTTACTTGGGGTGTGCCGACCTTCGACGAGCGTCACGTTATATACGTCTGGCTTGATGCGCTGGCGAACTATATTACCGCGATAGGCTACGATCCCGATAAGTCCTACGACGGGCAGTCGGAGCTTTTCAAAAAGAATTGGCCCGCCGACGTGCACATTATAGGCAAGGATATACTTCGCTTCCATACGATATATTGGCCCATCTTCCTGATGGCGCTGGATCTCCCGTTGCCGAAGAAGATCTTCGGACACCCTTGGTTTAATTTCGGAACCGACAAGATGTCGAAATCGAAAGGAAACGTCATATACGCAGATGCGCTTGCCGAACGCTTCACGGTTGACGGCGTGAGATATTACGCGCTCTCCGAGATGCCTTACGGAAATGACGGGAGCATAACCTATGAAAACGTTATAAACCGCTTTAACACCGATCTTGTCAATAACCTCGGAAACCTTGTCAAGCGTACCCTTGATATGCAGAAAAAATACTTTGACAAGGTCGTGCAGGCACCTATCGCGCCCGAGCCGATCGACGAGGAGCTTAAAAACACTTGCAAGATTACGCTTGAAAAAGTCTGCTCGCTGATGGATTCCTATCGGATCGCCGACGCGACTTCGGCAATTATGGCGTTGCTCAGCCGCGCCAACAAATACATCGACGAAACCGCGCCGTGGGTATTGGCAAAGGACGAATCGAAGCGTGAACGCCTCGGCACTGTGCTTTACGAGCTGCTTGAGACTATACGCTTCTCTGCCGTTCTTCTGCTTCCCTTTGTTCCCGAGACTGCCGAGGAGATTTTGCGTGAGCTGAACGCGGAAGCCGAGCTGAAAGCTCTGAGCGAGAGCGCAAATGAGATCGGACGTGCCAATGCGGGATATCTGCTCTTTGATGATTTTGCGGTCTTCGGTCAGCTGAAGGCGGGAACGATCACGGGAGATTCCAAGGTACTCTTCGCACGTATGGACGAAAAAAAGGTGATGGCGGAGATCAACGCCGAAAAAGAAGCTGCCGCAGCGGTGCAGAAATCGGAGTCCAAGACAGAAAAGCCCGAGGGATGTGCGCTGATCGGCATTGACGATTTTATGAAGGTTGAGCTTCGTTCTGCCGCTATCCTTGAATGCGAAGCCGTACCGAAAGCGAAAAAGCTTCTTAAGCTTA
This sequence comes from uncultured Lachnospiraceae bacterium, assembly GCA_964461635.1. Taxonomy (GTDB): domain Bacteria; phylum Bacillota; class Clostridia; order Oscillospirales; family CAG-272; genus RGIG3994. The sequence goes on along the minus strand of CAYWVC010000001.1, from coordinate 49,814 downwards.
AGGTCGATCTCGGCTATGAGACGCGTCAGGTCGTATCGGGAATCGCCAAGTTTTACAAACCCGAAGAGCTTGTCGGGAAGAAAGTGATACTTGTCGTAAATCTTCGTCCGGCGACGCTGTGCGGGATAGAGAGTAACGGTATGATCCTTGCCTCCGGCGAGGAAAAGGTGCGTGTTATATTCCTTGCCGACGACACGCCTCTCGGTGAACGTATAAGATGAAGCTGTTTGACTCCCACGCACATTACACCGACCGAAGATTTGCCGACGAGTTCCCGGGCGGAGCCGATGCACTGCTTCGCGAACTCTTTGCCGCCGACGTTGAGTATATTATAAACGCCGCAACGAATTGCGACAATGCCGAGAACGTTATTTCACAGGCACAAAGCTATCCCCGGATGTACGCCGCGGTCGGTATACATCCGGAGGATTGCCTGAATCTTACGTCTATTGACGCGGAGATTAAAAGACTGCGTGCTATGCTTGATCACAAGAAAGAAAACAAGATAGTCGCAGTGGGCGAGATCGGGCTTGACTACTATTGGGACAAGGATCACAAGGGATTGCAAGCCGAGTACTTTGACCGTCAGCTTGCTTTGGCGGAGGAATACGGTCTCCCGGCTGTGGTGCACGATCGCGATGCGCACGGGGATTGCTTTGAAACGATACTCAAGCACCCCGGCGTCGTCGGAATTATGCACAGCTTCAGCGGGAGCCCCGAGCTCGCTCTTGAGTATGTCAAGCGCGGATGGTACATTTCATTTTCCGGTGTCGTCAGCTTTAAAAATGCCAGAAAAGCTCGCGAGGCTGCCGCTGCCGTTCCGATTGACCGTATCCTTGCCGAGACTGATTGCCCGTATCTTTCCCCCGAGCCCATGCGCGGAAAGCTCAACCGTTCGGATCGTTTGATCTATATCTTAACGGCTATCGCCGACGCACGGCAGACCGATGTTGAGAGTCTCGGGCGCGCCGTTTTTGAAAATTCTCGAAGAATATTTGATGTTTGACCCAAAAAAATCGAATTTAGCCCTTGCAATTTGTGCACTATTGTAGTATAATACCTCTTGTGGTTGCAAAAAACTTACATATATTCCCGAAAAATCAAACCGGGACACACAAGGAGGATTTTCAATGGCAAAAGTTCAATCCGATAAAATAAGGAACGTTGCCCTGCTCGGACACGGCGGCAGCGGCAAGACCTCTCTCGCGGAGGCTATGCTTTACATCAGCGGCGGAACCGACCGCTTGGGCAAAACTCCGGACGGAAACACTGTATGTGATTACGATGCCGAGGAGCAGAAGCGCGGCTTCTCTATCTCCACGGCTGTGGCGCCCGTTATGTGGAACGGGACGAAGATAAACATCCTCGACACCCCCGGATTCCTTGATTTTGCAGGTGAGGTCTCGCAGGCACTCAGAGTTGCTGGTCTTGCCGTTATCACGGTTGACGGAAAAGCGGGGATGGAGGTCGGCACCGAGCTCGCATGGGACAATGCGACCGAAGCGGGGCTGCCCAAGGCTTTCTTTGTAAACAAATTTGACGATCCCGAGGCGCGCTTTAAGCGGGTACTTACTCAGCTTCACGATAAGTACGGCTCCGCCGTTTGCCCGATTACCGTGCCTACCGTTGAAAACGGACAGGTTAACGGCTTCCTCGACCTTCTTGATATGAAGGATTACAGTTACGACAACAAGGGTAACTATACCTCCAAGGATATTCCCGCCGCTTTCCAGGACGAAGCGGACGAATATCACAATATGCTGCTCGAAGCCATCGCCGGAACCGACGAGGAGCTTATGATGAAGTATTTTGAGGGTGAGGAGATCACTCGCGACGAGGCAGTCAAGGCGCTTCACGACGGCGTTCAGAAGGGTGACATCGTGCCCGTGTTCTGTGGCTCCGCCGGCAAGCTTTGGGGTGTTCGCAATCTGCTCGATATGATCGTCGATACCTTCCCTCGCTTTACTGCAAGGGTATACGAGAAAGCCGCAAACGGCGACAAGATAAAGATAGAGGAAAACGGGGAGACCGCTCTCTTCGTTTTCAAGACGGTTGCCGACCCGTTCGTCGGTAAGATGTCCTTCTTCAAGGTTATGAACGGCAACGTTAAGCGCGATATGGTTCTCAAGAACACCACCTCCGGCGTTCAGGAAAAGATGTCGCATATATACGTTATGAAGGGCAAGACCCAGACCGAGGTCGAAGAGCTTTCCTGCGGTGATATAGGTATGATCGCAAAGCTCACTAACACCAACACGAACGATACCCTTACCTCCGGCGCGGACGTTTTCTACGCCCCCACGGTTTATCCGAAGCCGCTGATGGAGATGGCGATCAAGCCCCTTGCCAAGGGCGACGAGGACAAGATCTCACAGGGCATCGCAAAGCTGCTTGAAGAGGATCGCACCATTAAGTATGAGAACAATCCCGAAACGAAGCAGATGGTCATCTCCGGTATCGGAGATATGCACCTTGACGTCGTCGTTTCGAAGCTGAAAAATCGCTTTGGTACTTCCGTTAAGCTTGAGACTCCTAAGATCCCGTACCGTGAGACGATCAAAAAGTCGGTCGACGTTGAAGGAAAGCACAAGAAGCAGTCCGGCGGTCACGGACAGTACGGTCACGTAAAGATCAAGTTTGCCCCCGGAGAGGGTGACGGTCTGACCTTCACCGAAACGGTATTCGGCGGTGCGGTTCCGAAGAATTTCTTCCCTGCCGTTGAGAAGGGCTTGCTTGAGGCTATGCAATGCGGTGTTGCCGGATATCCGATGGTCGGACTTGCGGCAAACCTCTACGACGGTTCTTATCACCCCGTTGACTCCAATGAGCTCTCGTTCAAGGTTGCGGCGTCACTCGCATATAAAAAATGCCTTGAAACCGCTAATCCGATACTGCTTGAGCCGGTCGGAGAGATGAAGGTCCTCGTTCCCGAGAGTATGGTCGGTGATGTTATGGGCGATCTTAATAAGCGCCGCGGACGCGTTATGGGCATGACTCCCTCCGAGACCAAGAAGGGCTACACTGTGGTGGAAGCCGAGGCACCGAAGTCGGAGGTCCTCGATTATCCTATCGCACTTCGCGCTATGACGCAGGGACGCGGATCTTACGACTATAAGTTCGTCAGATACGAGGAGGTTCCCGCCACCAACGCGCAGAAGATAGTCGAAGCCTATAAGAAATCGCAAGAAGAAGCCAAGTAATAAAAACATACGGCGTGCATCCTGTCAAAAGGCAGGATGCACGCTTTTTAATCTTGCATTTCTTCTATAAGTTTACTGACAGTGACGAAGGTATATCCCCTGCCGAGCAGTTCGGGAATAATTATTCTGAGCGCGGCAACCGTATTGCATTTCGGTGAAACATAATCGTGCATAAGGATTATATCACCCGATTTGACATTGGAAGTTACATTTTTTACTATAGCATCGACAGACGTGCCTGCCCAATCCCTTGTGTCAATGCTCCAAAGTATGACCGAATAATCGCGGTCGGAGGACATTACCTTGACCGCGCTGTCGATCACGCCCTCGGGCGGGCGGAAAAGTACGGGGCGAACGCCGGTTATCCTGAATATCGCCTCCGCACACGAGTCTGTTTCCTTCTCAAGTGATATTTGATCAATATTGCTGACGTGGGGATGCGAGTAGGTGTGATTGCCGATCTCGTGCCCCTCCTCTGCTACGCGCCGAGCCGTCTCGGGGTAATTCTCCACGTTGCTTCCCACCTCAAAGAAGGTCGCTTTAATACCGTAGTAGGCGAGAATATCAAGCACGGTCGGAGTTATCTTCGGATGAGGTCCGTCGTCAAAGGTCAGTGCTATGAGCTTTGATTCGTTTTTGCAATGCCCATAGATGCGGCAGTTCTCTGCCGACGCACGCATTGGGGCGGCAAGGCAGATAAGAGCCGCGATGAGAAAGCATACAAGCTTGCGCGGAAAGCTTCTCATCGTGCGTCCCCCAAGCTGTTCACGGTACGGAATGAATAGCCTTTTGCTTTGAGCTCGCGGATCAAGCTCCCGAGTATCCTCACGTTCGTCTCCGAGGTCGGATGAAGCAGCATTATCTCGCCGTTATGCACGTTGTCAAGTATCTTTTTGAGCGCGATATCCGGATCGGGCTGATTAGCATTATCCCAATCCGCGTATGCAAAGCTCCAGAACACGGTCTTGTATCCGAGTTCATTCGCGATTTTCAGATTTTCCTCGCTGAATCTGCCTTCGGGGGGACGGTATATTTTAAACATTTCCTTCCCCGTTGTTGTCTTGTAGATCTGTTCAAGCTCACGTAGCTCTGCGGCAAACTCTTCGGCACTGTGATACTTGGTCATATCCTTGTGCTTTGACGTATGATTACACACGGCGTGCCCCTCATCTGTCATTCGCTGTACGAGTTCGGGACAAGATTTCACAAGATGACTTAAAATAAAGAATGAGCCCTTAACCCCCTCGGAGCCGAGTACGTCAAGTACCTTTTCGACGTTCCCGTTTTCATATCCGGCGTCAAAGGTCAGATATATGACCTTCTCCTTACAATCGTCGCCGTAACGGTGATCCACGTAATAGCCGTCATAATCCTCGATAAAGCGCATTGAGGGATCGCAGACCGGTTGTCTGTGATCCGCGTTGCGCATACAATACCAATTGAAAGCCCCGTTGGGCGAACCGACGGCGCCAACCTGACATAACGTTAATGCCAGCGCCGCGGCAACGCCCGCAAAGGTCGATACGATCCTTTTCACGTTGTTTATAACCCGATATCGGGCTTCCTTTCTTTGATCGTTGCGATCCCGAAAATTCGGGTCAAAATTATTTTTATCACCGACGCGGAAGTTATGCCGGGAAATGATATTCATTGCTTACAAATATGCTCACGTTTTTAAAAAAGTTGAAAATATGCTTTGCGTCTTTTAACGAAAAAACGTGTCACATCCTGTTGAACGGCATATTATGATATCGAAAGAAGTTATTTGAGGCTTCTTAAATTCAAACAAGGAGGACTTATACCTATGGCAGATTGCAGATTTCCCGTCGGTACGTCAACGAGAGATACCGTCTGTATTGAAGCTAACAGGATCCTTGATTCCTGCCGCGATCGGGATTGTTTTAATAACGTGCAAGTATACCTCACGGCTAACGGAAATACTTTGATCTCCGGGACCGGAGCTGTCCGTACAAAATATGCGGAGATACTCGGCACCTCCATCGGCGTCGATCAAATACAGTTTAATCGCGGATTTTATTCGGTATCCGTAAGATATTACGTAAAATTAACGTGCGAAGCTTGCGTCACTACCGGAAACCCGCAGGAGTTTGAGGGCATTGCCGTTCTCGACAAGACGGTCGTGCTCTACGGTGGCGAAACGGGTGCAAAGGTGTTCCGAAGCACTCCCGGCACGGGCTTCTGCTCGACGGCGGAGTTATATACCGGGGCTTCAAATGCTCCGGGCGCCGTAGTTGAAGCGGTAGAACCGATAGTGCTTGACCTCAAGGTAGTTGACCTGCCCGTTTGCCCGCCGACACCTCCCTGTCCGCCGGTGCGCGGATGCGGTTGCAGCTGTGGGTGCGTTACCGTGCCGGGGACCGTTGTGGCGATACCCGATGCCATAGTTGCATCGCTTGACGGCGAAATAACGCAAAACGACACACGTGCACTGCTTGCAACCGTCGGACTGTTTTCAATAGTAAGGCTCGTTCGCCCGACCCAGTACATCGTAAACGCGACGGAATATACCGTTCCCGACAAAGAATGCTCCGAACCCACGCAAAGCGATCCCTGCGGCGTTTTCCGTAATATGACTTTCCCGGTCAACGAATTTGGCATCACTACGGTACAGCCGCCGACTCCCACCGACAGACCGCCAAGGCGCTGCGGATCCTGAAGCTCTTATAGTCACAGGGCTGTCTCATTTCTTGCAATTGAGACAGCCCGATTTAGTTATTGTACGTTTTCATATATCGCGGACAAGCCAATGAAGCGTACAAGCTTTATTATTTTTTGTTTTTTATGTGTATTCGGGGTGAAAATTAGTTCTTGCGCTTGAAACGGGAGGCGATCTATGATATAATAGTATAAATATTTATATGTTAGGATAGAGCATTATGAAAAAAAGAACGTTTACCTTGCTGATTGCCGCGCTTTTGATATGCACGACTTTTCTTGCCTCCTGCGGGAATATTGAATTTACCAAGCCCGATGACACCACCTCCGGCTCGGGTTCCGCCAACAACCCGTCGGTCGACAGCGATCACCCTGTTATGGATCTGATCAACGCCGATATTAGCCAATACATTGTGCTTGGGAGCTGTGACGGTCTGGAAGTTACCCAAAACGTCTCTGTCGGAGATGACGTGATCGACGAGGTACTGCTGAATATCGCAAAGAATTACGGTTACTATACGGAGCTTATCACCGACAGAGCCACACAAGCGGGTGACGTGCTCGTAATTGATTTTGTCGGCACTATGGACGGAGTTGCCTTTGACGGCGGTACTGCAGAAGGATCGACTATTTCTCTTACCGAAAGCACGGGATATATCGAAGGCTTTGATAAGGATCTTTACGGAATAATGCCCGGAACAACGGTCAATACAGACGTGACCTTCCCCGATAATTATTCCGAAACGCTTGCCGGCAAGAATGCAACGTTTGCCATTACCGTGCAGGGGATAATAAAGACCTACGGCTTCACAGACAAAACCGTCACAGAGTATACCAACGGCGATTATACCACAGTCGAGGCGTTCCGCGAATACTCCAAGAACAGTCTTATAAAAGCCAATCTTAACGATTTCGATGACGACGTTGAAGAAGCGATAATCAAGCTTGTCGTTGAGCGCTCCGAGCTCAAGGAGCTGCCGCAGGCTCAAATAGAATATTACTACTATGCCAACTACAACGCCGCCAAAAACTATTATGAAAGCAATCAGGTCCTGTTTCAGTACTACTACGGTATAACGTCGTTTGAGCAGTATCTTGAGGCGCTCGGAATGACCGAGTCGGAACTCACCGAAGACGCCAAGGAGGAGGTCAAGCGCGACCTTGTTCTCGTTGCCTACGCCAAATCCGTCGGTATGACGTTGAGCGACAGCGAATATGCCGCTGAGCTTGCCGAGCTCGCCGAGCTTTGGGAATACGATTCGTCCGAGGAGCTTATCGAATACCTTGGGGATACGTATATGAGGCTTTACGTTCTGAAGGATAAGGCTATGAAAGCGTTGCGCGCCTCCGTCAAGATCACGACGGATTATGATCAATATTCACATCTGTTAGAGGAATCAACCGATACCGAGGCTCCGTCAACAGATGCCGCGCCATCTGATACCGATACGACGAACAGCACGGAAAGTAATTGATGAAAAAAGTTATTAAATCGTTAATTGCCGCCTGTATTCTGCTGACCTTGCTCTTCCCGCTTGCCATTCACTCTTATGCCGACGGCACTGCCGTATCGGGAGCGATAGATTACTTTGCCGAGGATTTCGACATCTCCGCATACGTGGATCTTGATAATACAAATACCAAAGGTCTTAAAATCGAATGTAACGTGTGGCCCACCGACGAGACGGTCAACGAATATTACGTAGAAATGGCGAAGGTCGGAGGATATTACGGCGAGCTGACGACCCGCACGACCGCGGGCGGAGACGTTCTTTGCATAGATTACGTCGGCAGCATTGACGGAGAAAAGGTTGACAGCGCAAAGAACGCATTGCTTACTCTGTCAAACGATAGCGGATTTATCGACGGTTTTGACATCGGACTGTATGGAATTATGCCCGGAGTCACGGTCACAAATAAGGTCAAGTATCCGGCGGATCACGAGGATAAGCCGGAGCTGGCGGGCAAAACGGTCGAATATAAGATCACGGTCAAGTATATCTGCGACTACCGCTTTACAAACAATGACGTCTACGTCTATACTCAGGGCAAGTACTCAAGCGTTGAAGAGCTTAAGCACTTCATCGCCGAATATCTTGCCATTGAGAGTCTGAATTCATACGACACGACTCTTTACGGTATCGTTTCAGATGAGGTTGTCGTGCGCACAAAGCTTATTGACAAGCCGTTTCCTCAAGATCAAATCGATTTTTACGTCCGTTGGACAAAGGCAAATTCAAGCACCGAGAACACCGACGAGGAGCTTGAGGCTCTTGCCCGTATAACGATCAGAGAGGATATTGCTCTCGCCGCCGCCCTGTATCAGCGCGGAATACGCTTTGACGACGCGCTCTACTCTTCCGAAGCAGAGGCTCAAGCCAAGCTTGCCGGTGTCAGTGTTGAGGAGCTTGAAGCCTATTTCGGCGGTGCCGACTATTGCCGTATCGCGCTGATGAAGGATTACGCCATCAGAACGGTGCTTGCGGAATCGGAGGTAACGACCGACCGTGATATTTATGCGTACCTTATCGAAGATAGCGGTACGGAGACCACGGACAGGATCACATACGATCCGACGGTGCCCGGGGCGCAAAGCAACACCGACGGGAACCTTATAATAATCGGTGTATCGGTAGCAATCGGCGCAGTGGGGATCGCAGTTACCGTTATCATTATAACTTTGAAAAACAAAAAAAGGCGATAAAATGTTTGGTTACGTAAGACCCTTTGTCCCCGAGCTGAAGGTTCGGGAAAACGATTATTATAAAGCCGTATACTGCGGCTTGTGCCGCTCGCTCGGGCAATGCACCGGGTGCTCATCCCGCTTAACGCTGAATTATGACTTCGTGTTCGCGGCACTTTTGCGTATGGCAGCCTGCGGAGAAACTCCGAAGGTCACCGAAGAGCGTTGCCCTGCGCATCCGTCGAAGAAGCTGCTTACCGCAACCGATTGCGCGTCGTTGGACTTTGCCGCGAGAGCCGGAATAATGCTCTCATACGAGAAAGCGTACGACGATACGGTGGATGAAAAAGGATCAAAAAAGCACAAGGCTCAGCTCCTTCGCACTTCCCTGTCCGGTATGGAAAAACGTGCGTCCGAAGCACTTCCCGGCGCAAGCGAGGCGCTGAGGAGCTCTCTGTCAAAGTTATCAGAGCTTGAGGCAAGGCGCGAGCCCTCGGTTGATATGCCGGCGGATATTTTCGGCGAGGCATTGGCAGATCTGCTCTCCTACGGGCTGAGCGGAGGGGCTGAACGCCTGACACGCTCGGCGGGGATGCACCTTGGCAGGTGGTTGTACGTTATCGACGCGGCAGACGATTTTGAGGAAGATCGAAAGGCGGGGCGCTTCAATCCCTTTTTGCTGACTTACCCCGACGGTGCATTCAATGATGAACGGAAAAGCGACGTGTTCAACGCGCTGACCGCCGAGCTTATGAAGCTTGATGCCACGCTCGACCTCTTTGAAAGGTCGGATGAGCAGAAGGAGATATTCGGGCTGCTCGACAACATTATCCATTTGGGAATGCCGGATGCCGCACAGCGTGTTCTATTTGGAAAGACAGGAGGAAAAGTAAGCTCGTATGAATGATCCATACAAGATACTCGGAGTCTCACGGGAAGCATCGGACGACGAGGTAAAGCAGGCGTACCGCAATCTGGCGCGCAAATATCACCCCGATAAATACAGGGATTCCGATCTCGCGGATATGGCTACCGAGAAAATGAAGGAGATCAATGCCGCGTACGAGGATATTCAAAACGAACGTTCGGGCAAAAAATCCTCTTCATCCGCATCATCCTCGTCATCCTCGTCGGCGTACGGCTATTCAAGGGGACCGCGAGTGGACAGCGAGGGTGGCACCGGGAACGAGCTATACCGCGCTATCCGTGTAGCTATCAACAGCCGTGATATCCAGCGCGCCGAATACCTGCTTTCCACTGTACCCGCAGAGAAGCGCGATGCCGAATGGTTCTTTCTCAGCGGCGCGGTGGCTGTTGCACGTGGACATTACGTAGATGCACAGAGCTTTTTTGACCGAGCCTGTGCCTTGGACCCCTACAATCAGGAATATCAAAATGCCCGTGACGGGCTCAAGGCGCATACTCAGCAATACAACAGAACGTATTATTCAACGACCCGTAACGGTTGCTCACTTTGCAGTATCTGTTCAACACTTGCGTGCGTTAACTGCTGCTGCAATATTTTCGGTGGCTGTCGATGAGCCGTATCTCCGATAAAACGAAGTGCATTGCCGTTTGTGCAACCCTATCGGCACTCGGAGTAACGATCCTGTGGTTAGGAGCTATAATCGACGTGCTCGATATGACTGCGGCAATGTTTGCCTCAATCCTTGTCGTAATACCGGTAACCGAGTACGGAAAGTATTGGCCTTGGCTCACTTATGGCGTGACCTCCGCCATTGCATTCCTTATTTTGCCGAATAAGCTCCCGGCGGTCATATATCTGCTTGCCGGATATTATCCCGCGGTTAAGCGAAGGTTTGAGAGGCTGCGCAAAATCCCCGCGCTGATCGGGAAATTCGGGTTCTTCAACGTTGTGCTGACGGTAATCGTGATATTTTGTCACTTCTTCCTTCCTAACGTCGACCTGTCACTTATTCCGGGGCTTAGCAACGCGTGGGCATACGTTGTGCTCTACGCCTGCGGGAATTTTACGTTTTTTCTGTACGATCTTATGCTTTCAAGAATAATAGTTCTTTACATATTGAGGTTGCGGGACAAGCTTGGGATGAAGGGCTCTGCCTCATCCCGTAAAAACGGCTGTAAGCGCTAAAAGAAGCATAGGCGAGACTTTTAAAGTCTCGCCTATGCTTCTTTTAGAATAATTTAATTAACTGTTTTTCGGAACGTATACGCGAACGTGACACGCTGCCTGAGCGTAGATCGACGATATATCGCTCTTCGGGTTGCTTGAAACGTTCCAGCCCATATATGTGCATCCGTTCAAGAACTCATCCGTCAATACGAAAAAGCGCGCGGTCGTGATACCCGGACGGCTGCCGGTGTATTTCGTGGTGGCATTCGGGAATATCTCCATACGGTACTGCCATCCCTCATCGCTTATAATAATGCTTCCGACGGGGATATCGGCGGTCGAATGCAGGACCTTGGTGCAAACGTTTTGCTGATACGCACCGGCTGTTGATTTGGGCGTGACCTTTGTCGTTTGCTTCGTGCAATACCAATACTGATTTTCGGAATACTCCCATTTGTAAAGCGTATAGTTGGAAAGGTCAACGTTATATCCGGCTGCCAAGCGCTTATCCGCCTCAAAGAAGTCTGCGGGATCAAGCTCGATCGACGGATTGTCGGTCTGAACACCTTCGCCGCGCTTGCCCTCGGTGATCTTCGATTGAGTCACACTGTACGGATTGCTGATCGCGGCGGCGACGGCTTCACGCGCCACGGCAATCATATCGTCCGATATCATAGCCGATGACGGATTGAAGCTGACCGCATCGGGCTCAAGCCCCGTCAATGCGCAGAACCACGTAAGACCCACAACATACCTTCCTATGTAATAATCCATATGGTATCCGTCACGGGTCAAGGTATCGCCGAGGAAGGACGTTCTCGCATTTTGCACGGACGTCATACACGGTATAATGCCGACGAAGCGGGTTTCGGGCTTAATGCAGTTTTCCACGCAATCAAGTATCATATTATACATCTTTTGCTGATCGTTATCATACTTCGGGAAGGATGAATGCGTGCTGTCCTGCTGATACGCCCACGTCATATTCCAAAGGAATTTTGCCCCCTCCGGAGCGCGCTCCTCCACATAATTTACAAGCTCGGTCAGAGTCTTGCCGTAGCTTGATTGAAGTCCGCAGGTCTTTGAGGTCTGCTGAAAGGTGATATAGTCCCACTGCTCATCCTTCAAGGCATCCGATAAGAGGTAATTTTCGGTCTTTTCCCACGAACCCGACGTGTTTTTGTAATACTTGTATTCCGCTTTACCGTTGGTTGCGAAATCAAGGTGCTGTGCCAGGCTGCATCCGCCGTAATACAGATTGCCGAGCACAACATTTTCTACTCCTCCGTCTTTCAGCATTTCATAGAGATATTGCATACAATCGGTGGAGAAGCTGTTGCCGATCGCAAGGACCTTAAGCGATTTGGGAGCCTCGATCGGTGTCGGATCCGCCGTCCCGTCGGAGGATACGTCATCCTGAACGCTGTCGGTTGCAGGAATGCGGTTGCCCGAATCGGATGCGTCATCGGAGCTCTCTGTCGGCGGAACCGAAGCGGGTGTACAAGATGAAAACGCCATGCCGCAAAGAAGCATTGCGGCGGTAAAGGGTATGATGTATTTTTTCATTTTAGATTGCTCTCTTTCTTAAATTATTATCAAGCGAAGTAACCGATCAGGGCGGCGGCGATCTGAACGCCGCCATCAACGTTTGCGGGCCCCTCTGCCTCCATTATTATGCAGAGCAGTACGAAAAAGATAATGCCGATCCAAAACAGCAACGCAAGCGCAACGGAAATCACAATACCTGCTATGGCAAAGCCCTTGCCGCTTCCGTTCCAATATTTAATGCCGATCACCAATCCGACGATGCACAGCGTAAGCGCCGCGGGAAAGAACGGTGCGCCGGTTCCCATCGAGAAAAAGCTTAAAATAAAACCGGTTATCGCGATAGCGTTAACGGGGCGGGTGGAATAATCCGATGAAGGGGTCGGTGCAACCGGAGCCGCGTGACATTCTGTCCGCTCAACAGTCTGTTGAGCGCTGTCCGTTGCAGTTTGGGGCGTCGGCTCGGCAGCTTCGGGAACTGCGGGAGCATCCTCCTTAAGCTCAAGCTTTGATCCGCAGATCGGGCAAAATACGCAACCGTCGCTGACCGACGAGTTACAATTCGAGCAAAGCATTGTTATCTTACCCCTCTCCGGCTCAGATGATGAACATCATTATTTCACCAATAAGCTCGTCAAAGAAGGCATTGAAAAGTCCGCCGAAAAGCAATTCGAAAAACGCAGGTATAGCCATTCCCAAAATACTCAGGACAGCGACAACGATTCCGCCGATCAATGCAATGCCGAGAGAAACGGCAGAAATTATAACGGTTGCAACGGCAAAGCCCTTGCCCTGCTGTGACGGATCCTTCTTGATCTGATTGAGCGCAATTATGCCGAGCACGAGCGTTGCTATGTAGGTCAAGCCGCCGAACGAGAGTATCTGAAGCACAGCGCCCATCGTGATGCAGAATGCAACGATAGACAATACGTTCCATTCGCCTTCCTTTTTCTTTTCTGCCGGGGCATCGGATTGCTTTGAATCGGTTGCCGGCTCGGGAGGTGTGATCTCCTCCTCGATCAACGGCTTACCGCAATCGGGACAGAATTTTGAGCCGTCCTCGATCTCTTTGCCGCAAAATTTACATACCATAGAAATTTTCCTCCTGTCAATTCTTTTTTTGCGTCGGCGAGTTCTTCGCCGGATTTTTGAAATATTGATATAAATTACACGGTATCATACCGTTGTAAAGCTTTCTTACCTTATCCGCCTTTGCGCCGTAAAAGCGCTCAAAGTTAGGATAAGACGACAGCACGTATACCTGCCAAGGCGCAAGAGACAAAAAGTTCTTACCGACCGCACGGTAAAGCGCTTCGACCTCTGCCGAGGACATCATCCGCTCACCGTAAGGCGGATTGCAAACTATCGTTCCGCGTCGGTCGGCGGGCTTTTTTATCTTACGTGCATCCGCTTCAAAAAATTTTATTCTGTCGCTTACACCCGCGCGTTTGGCGTTTTCACGTGCAAACTCAAGCACGCCGCCGTCAACGTCGCTTCCGAACGCCTCAAATGCTACCGAGCCGTCGATCAGATCCCGTGCCTCGCACCGAGCCTCCTCCCATATTTTTGCGGGTAAAAAGTTATATGCTTCGCCCGCAAAATGTCTGTCAATTCCCGGAGCGCGGTGGGTCATTATCATTGCCGCCTCGATCGGTATCGTGCCCGAACCGCAAAAGGGATCCCAAAGCAGTACGTTATCTCTCGGGCGCGAATTTAGCACAAGTGCCGCGGCAAGCGTTTCCCGCAACGGTGCGGCACCTGCCGCGGGGCGATACCCTCGCTTATGCAGTCCGACGCCCGAAAGGTCAAGCATAACGGTTACACGGTCGCGAAGAATGAAGAACTCGATCTGATACGTTATCCCCGTTTCCTCGAACCAGGATATCCCGTATTTCGACGACAAACGGTCGACTATTGCTTTTTTTGTGATGCTTTGGCAGTCCGATACCGAAAACAGGGTGCTTTTTACCGAATGTCCCCGCACGGGAAACGCATCCGTTTTACCTATGTAATTCTCCCACGGAAGTGCCTTCGTCCCATCGAAAAGCTCGGTAAAGGTTCTTGCCTCAAACGAACCGACCTTAAGCAGGACGCGTTCGGCGCATCGCAGATAAATATTGGCTCGGGCGGCGGTTTCGGCGTTGCCCTCAAAGGTCACACGTCCGTCGATCGTTTCAAGCTTTTTACAGCCGAGCGCCTCGATCTCCTCCCCGAGAAACCGTTCCAAGCCGAACATACACGTTGCTACAAATTGCATTACGGTCCAATTACTCCGATTATCCATTATAATATGACTGAATTATAGCATACTTTCGAGGGGATTTCAATATTTATCATTGAATTGAATAGGATTTTGTGGTAAAATATTTTTACGTTCAGTATAAAAAGGAGCTTGGTTATGACAGAAGCAAGACTTGTTTCCTCACTTGAAAAATGCTTTCCGAACGACAGTCCGGAAAAATTTGCGCCGCTTTCCCGGATATCGGTCCTCAAAAACGAGCGATTTTCGGTCCAACTGCTTGCCAAGGCGACGGGCAGTGACGTTCCGCACCGAAGCTTTGTAAACGTCAAGGTCGACGGAGCACCCTGCGATTTCAGCGTACGAACGGTGGAGTGTCTGCCCTCGGCTCTTCCCTGCTATCCCGGAAAATACGATGACAATTACATAAGCACCTTGCCGGGAATGTACCCCGACCTGCTGTTGCCGCTCGGGAACGGCGAGAGAGCTCCGCTCGTGAAGGACGAAGCGAGGGCGTATTGGATAACCTTTGAGCCCGACGGAAGGATCTCGGGGGACTTTACCGTGACCGTTTCGCTTATCGACGGGAACACCGTTTATGCCGCCGAGAGCTTTGACGTGCGGATCATAGACGCGGTGCTCCCCGAGCAAGATATAAAGGTGACCCAATGGTTCCACGGCGACTGCGTGGCACAGTATCACGGCTGTGACGTATTTTCTCGCAAATGGTGGAAAATCACCGAAAATTATGTAAGAGTTGCCGTTCGCAACGGCATAAATACGCTTTTAACTCCCGTATTCACGCCTCCGCTCGACACCGCGCCCGGGCACGAGCGTATGACCGTGCAGCTTGTGGATATCCGTTCGGATGGCAAAGGCGAATATGCCTTTGACTTTGCAAAGCTCGGCAAATGGTTAAAGATGTGTGACCGTTGCGGAATACGGTACTATGAGATATCGCATCTGTTTACTCAGTGGGGTGCCGCGCACGCTCCGAAGATAATGGCAACCGAAAACGGCACGTACAAACGCATTTTCGGATGGGAGACGTCTGCCGACGGAGAAGAATATTCGCATTTCCTGCGCACCTTTATTCCGGCACTTAAGGAATATATGCGTAAAAGCGGGCGACTTGAACGCTGTATATTTCATATCTCCGACGAGCCCAACATCAACGACCTTGATCAATATGCGCGTTCACGAGCCGTAGTCGCCGATCTGCTTGACGATTGCACGGTTGCCGATGCTCTGTCAAGCATAGATTTCTACAATACCGGAACGGTAAAGACCCCCATACCCGCGAACAATCATATCAAACCGTTTATTGATGCGGGGATAAAGGACCTTTGGACATATTACTGCTGCGGTCAATCGGTAAACGTCAGCAACCGCTATTTTGCAATGCCCTCCTGCCGAAACCGCTGTATAGGCGCTCAATTCTTCAAATACGACATCGCGGGCTTTCTGCAATGGGGATATAATTTTTACAACTCACAATATTCGTTGTCGGCGGTAAATCCGTACCTTGATACGACCGCGAACTATTTCGTGCCTTCCGGTGACGCATTTTCCGTATATCCCGGGCAGAACGGCGAGGTCTACGAGTCCCTTCGGCTCGCGGTCTTTCACGAGGCACTTCAGGATCTGTCCGCATTCAGACTGTGTGCCTCCTTTATAGGCAAAGAAAAAACGGTCGCCGTCCTTGAGAGCTTTTACGGCGCCGTGGAATTTGACAACTGCGCCCGGACCGCCTCTACGGTCCTTGACGCACGGGAAGCTATAAACCGATTGATTGAGGAGAATGTTCGAAATGACAGATGAAAGCTTGAGAAGTTTTGAGCGCGCCTTTCTCGGCAAGACGGTTATGGCAGAAATAGACCGTCCGGTGGGATACGTACACAAAAAAGGCGAGAAGACCTTGATCTATCCCATTAATTACGGGTACGTTCCCGACGTTATAGGCGGAGACGGCGAGGAGCTCGACATATATATCATAGACGGCACGGTCGCCGCAAGTCGCGCCGAAGCGAGAGTTATTGCAATAATTTTCCGCGAAAACGATTGTGAGGACAAGCTTGTCGCCGCGATCGACGGGCTCCCGCGCTCGGTCGCCGAGATCAGAAGGGCGGTTGATTTTCAGGAAAAATACTACATATCAAGCATAGAGGTATTGGATGAATGAGGAAAGGCTGACGGCGGCTATCCTGTCCGCCGAGCGCGACGGGGGGATAGGTACTCTCGGCGAAAAAACGCTTCACGCCGTACTTAAATATTATTTTGAGCCCGACAGCTCGCATCACGAGGTTAAAGTCGGCGGCAAGATCGCCGATATCCGCAACGCCGACGGAATAACCGAAATACAGACGCGGAGCTGTGAAAAGCTTCTGAAAAAGCTCCCGGCTTTATTGGGTGAGTCAAACGTTAGAGTGGTGCTTCCCTTTCCGTATCGCAAATGGCTTGCTTGGGTAGATCCTTCCACAGGAGAGATGAGCAAGCCGCGGAAAAGTCCCAAAACCGGAAGCGTTTTCGACGCACTTTACGAGCTCGGCAAGCTGAAACAGTTCATCGGGGCACCGGGCTTTTCGGTCACAGTAATACTCCTTGATATGGAGGAGCATCGGAGCCTTGACGGTTGGGGAAACGGAGGGAAACGCGGCTCACACCGACTTGAGCGCTTTCCGCTACGCGTAGAGCGCGAGATCGAGCTCTCCGCGCCGGAGGATTACCGTATACTCGTTCCGTCAGGTTTGTCGGCAGAATTCACGTTAAAGGAATATGCCGCCGCCGCAAAGGTTAACTATCGCCGCGCCAACGCCGGGGTTGCCATACTCCGCAAGCTCGGTATTATCAGGCATGTCGGCAAGCGCGGAAGAGAAAATCTCTACTCATTGACATAACAAAAGATACGAAAAGACACTGTCCCGGGCAAAGCCCGAGACAGCGTCTTTATCTTTTTTCACGGAGAGCCTGTCGGCTCAGTCCTCAACATTTGTTTTATTACTGTCCTCGACCTCGACTATCTCGAAGTCCTCCTTGCCGGCGCCGCACAGCGGGCACACGAAATCGGCGGGCAGATCCTCAAAATCGGTGCCGGGTTCGATACCGTTATCGGGATCCCCCTTTTCCGGATTGTACTCATATCCACACAGCTCGCAGACGTAAAGTTTCATCGATGTTCCTCCTTTCCGGGAAAATGACCGTCTATATAATAATGCATACATCTGCATATGTCAAGGGCTTTTTGAAATTCCCGAATGTTTTTCTGCTGTCAGTATATGAGATATGCGGAGGCACGCTTACGGTATTCCTTTAACGAGGAATTTACCGATTTCATTATTGCTTCGGGGTCTATATATTCACCGCACAGGGCATCGTTGCCGAAGCGCAGGCAGACGCTGTTCTCTTTTGCCTCAAATTCGCGATAATACGACAGCTCGCGGTAAAGATACAGCATAGTCTCAAACGGAGAATAAGCCGCGCGGTCTCTGATATGAAGCTCAACTCCCTCACACACCTCACCCGTGTATTTTCCGAATTGCGGCGTGAAGAAGGCGCGTCGGAATATAACGCCGTCAAGCTTCAGGGCGTTCATACGTTCGGTAAGTCTTGCCGAATCGACGAACGGGGCACCTATTATATCGAACGGGCGGGTGGTTCCCCTGCCCTCCGAGATATTCGTTGCCTCAAAGATGCAGGTGCCGATATAGTTTATCGCGCAATTGACCGACGGCATATTCGGCGAGGGATTTACCCAAAGCAGATCGGTATCGTCGGCATAAAGTCGGCGATCCCATCCCATACACGGCACGACATTTAAGCGGCAGTTGATACCGTATTCGGTGTTGATATACTTGGCAAATTCTCCGACCGTTAACCCGTAACGCGTAGGTATGGCAAATTCCCCGATTCCAGACGAATACCTTTTCTCGTCAAGAATCGCACCCTCTATTCCCGTTCCGCCGATAGGGTTGATGCGATCCAGCACCACGACGTCCTTGCCGGCGGACGCGCAAAGTCGCATCATATCGGCAAGGCAATATATATACGTGTAAAATCTTGCCCCAACGTCCTGAATATCATACACGAAAATATCAATATTTTCAAGCGCTTCGGCAATGCCCTCGGTCTTCCCGTGCTTCAGAGTTACGAGGAGCGCTCCCGTCTCCGGATCCCGGGCATCTCCGTTCCACATTCCGTCCTGAAGATTTGTGCGAATGCCGTGCTCCGGGGCAAACAACACGGCAAGCTCGTATTTGTCGGCTATCAGATCGACGGTCGGAACACCGTTGCGATCGACACCGGAGGCATTTGTCAGCAAGCCGATGCGTTTTCCGCGGAAAAGCGACGATGCCGACGAAAGTCTGTCGACGCCGTTCAGTACCTTTACTTTACCCTTACTTCTCATCCTTGTTCATTCTCTCCGCCATATCCGCGATAAGCCTTGCCGAGCCCTCGATACCGAGCAGCTGACTGTTCAGCATTATATCGTAGTGATCGTGTTTTCCCCATTTGCGGCCGGTATAAAAGTTATAATAATTGATCCTGCGGCGGTCCGTCTTATTCATAAGGCTCTTTGCCTCGTCATATCCTACGCTGTGACGCTCCATTATGCGTTTTATCCGCGCTTCGGGCTCGGCGTAGATAAACACGCTGAGCTTATCGGGATGATCCCGCAAAACGTAATCCCCGCAACGCCCGACGATCACGCAGCTCTCGGAATCCGCAATACCGCGAATTATCTCCGACTGAACTATAAAGAGCTTGTCGTTGACCGGCAGATTGAAGCCGGAGGAGGCTCCGCCAAAATACGATGATCCCACCGCCAGCGTGTAAAGCAGGCTGTTGGTGGCCTTTTCGTCCACGCTGTCAAGTGCCTCTGTTGCTATACCGCTCTTCTGAGCTGCCATTACGATCAGCTCACGGTCATAAAGACTGATACCAAGCAGCTCCGCAACGCGATTTCCTATTTCGCGTCCGCCGCTTCCGTACTGTCTTGCTATGGTAATAACGACGTTGTTTTTCATTATCATCCCTCCTTCGGCTTAATTATAACATATTACGCTCCCCTTGTAAATAACTATATTTCAAAATAAAAATTCTAAGGCGACAAGCCGGCTCATATGATTTAATGATAAAAGCAGATCAAAGGAGCAAGTATGAAAAGGCTGAAACGTTACGTATACAACGCCGTCCTGCTCACCTTAACCTCGCTTTTTATGCGGGGAGTGGCGTTGGCGTTCAACGTCTGGATATCCAACAAGGTAGGAGCCGAGGCTCTCGGACTCTTTTCGCTTATATCCGGCGTATACGGCTCCGCATTGACTCTGGCTACGTCCGGAATATCGCTTGCAACGACACGATTGGTGGCCGAGGCTCTCGGGCACGACGACGAAGCCCTTGCGGTTGCTTCAATGCGAAGGTGCGTCGGCTACGCAGTTTTTTTCGGCACCCTATCCGCGGCGTTGCTGTTTTTTCTCGCTCCCGTTATCAGCTCGCGTTGGTTGGATGATGCCAGAACGCTCGTTCCACTGCGTCTTATGTCGATCTCGCTTCCGCTGATTGCGATATGCTCGGCGCTGAACGGATATTTTACCGCCGTCAGGCGTGTGGCAAAGAATGCCGCATCGCAGGTCATTGAACAGGCGATAAAGATTGCCGTCACCTCTGCCCTGCTCGTTGCGATCCTGCCCGAGGGAATAGAAAATGCCTGCATAGCCCTTGTTCTCGGGGGCACGGTGTCGGAGATATTTTCCTTTTTCCTTATGACCGTGCTTTACGTGCGCGATCGCAAAAGGTTCATAAAATCCCACGGACGAGCCGAGAATGAAAATAAGGTCACAAGGCACCTGCTCGGGATCGCCTTGCCCGTCGCGTTCTCAACGTACGTACGGTCGGGACTTCTGACTGTCGAGCACATCCTGATTCCCGACGGACTGCGAAAGAGCGGAGCCTCCAAGGAGGGCTCACTTGCCGCGTACGGAACCTTTCAAAGTATGGCATTTCCCGTCATCCTTTTCCCCGCCGCCCTCATTACGTCGTTTGCCGGTATGACTATTCCGGAGCTGTCCGAATGCCTGGCGCGGGGCAACCGAAATCGGGTACGGTATATTGCCGGGCGGGTATGGCAATTTTCGCTGATATTTGCCATAGGGGTGTCGGGGATACTCATCTGCTTTGCCGAGGAGCTCGGTATGCTGCTTTATAACAGCGCGGAGGCAGCGACCTACATAAAGCTCCTTGCACCGCTGATTCCGGTTATGTACCTTGACAGCACGACCGATGCGATGTTAAAGGGACTCGGTCATCAGTTGTATTCGATGAACGTAAACATAATCGACGCGGCACTGTCGGTCGTGCTTGTTAAGCTCCTCGTTCCGAGATTCGGGATAAACGGATATATATTCATAGTATTCGCTATGGAGGTGCTGAACTTTTCCGCAAGTGCCGTTAAACTGCTGAGCTCATCCGGTATGAAGCCCAATATAACGCAATGGGTGATCAAGCCCCTGTTCTGTGCGATAGGTGCCGCCTGCATATCCAATCTTATCTTCCGTTTCATACCGTTGTCAATTCCGGGATGGTTTGCGGCTACAGTTCATATTGTCACTGCGGTCACCGTGTATTTACTGCTTTTAACGGCTACCGGAACGATCGGCCGAGACGACAGAATTTGGCTTCGCGGGATTCTTAAACGTAACGATTGAAAAATCAAACAAAAATTTTCGTCAAACTGCTCAAAATTTTTCGTTTTGACTTGACAAAAACTGCATTATTTGTTACACTGTCTTTATAACATTTGGAGGTGTTGATAATAATGAAGCTTCGCATTATCGCGACCATTTTGTGCTTGATTCTTTTGGCATCGTCGCTCATTGCCTGTACGAACACCGGCAACGGCGGTGATACAACCGCAAGCACTACTGACCCAACCGATCCCGCCGACAGCGGCTCGGGCAACATTACCGATCAAAACGGAAACGTCGACGCAAACGGTTACGAGCTCGACGATCTTCCCGACACGCTTAAGATCAACAAAAAGATCAATATGCTGTATTGGTCGGACGCTACGAACATGGAGTTCTTCCCCGCGAGCGAAACTCCCAATGCGGACGAGATCAACGACGCGCTTATCACCCGCAACTATAACGTTGAGAGCAGGCTTGGGGTCGATTTCAATTTTATACCCGAGCTCGGTGATAGCGGAAATATGACCTCGTTCATTCAGAAGGTCGAAACCGACAAAGCAGACGGCGAATACGATATCGTAGCAAGCTACAGCCGTACCGCCGCGACCCTTGCGACACGCGGTCTTACGACCGACCTTTCCGCGCTCGAAAATATCAATCTCGACAAACCGTGGTGGCCGGATTCGCTCGTGAGCGAGATGACCATAGGCGACAGTATCTACTTCTGCTCGGGAGATATCTCCACCAACCTGCTGTGGATGATGGAGGCTACGTTCTACAACAAAGATCAGATAGCGGCGTACAATCTTGAGGATCCGATGGCGCTTGTTCTTGATAACAAGTGGACCTTCGACAAATTCTTTGAGATGTGCGAAGGAAAGTACGCGGTAAACGGCGGTAATGAGGTCTACGGTTGTGTTCTTTACACGGTAAATATCGATGCATATCAGACCTCTGCCGGTATTTTTGCCGTAGACAACGACAACGGAGTGCTTAGCCTCAGCGACAGCTATTCAAGAGCTGCGATAACCGATCTCTGCGATTCATTCATCAGGTTCTTTGCAACCGACGACGTGCAAACAAGCACTAAAACGTCTATCCGCGACATCTTCTTTGACGAGCGCGCTTTGTTCACCACAGACAGAGTTTTCATCATCTACGGCAAAGACAGTGCTACCGAAAAAAAGTACATTCAGTTTGATTACGGAGTAGTTCCGAATCCCAAGCTCAATTCAAAGGATCCCTATTATACCAACGTCGGACATCCTTTCACGCTGTACAGCGTTCCCAGCTACATATCGGAAGATCGCAAGAACGATGCGGCCGCCGTGCTTGAGTGCCTTGCCTCGGAATCCTACAGAAACGTAACTCCCCAGCTTTACGAGCGTGTTATGAAGGTCAAGTATGCGCCCGATACGACCACCGGAAAGATGTTCGATATGATAAAGAGCAACATAGTGTTTGAGGTGGGACGCATATTCAAAATCTGCGATTATTATACCGCAAACCATTTCCGTGAGGTCGTTCTGAGTGGAAATAACACGTGGAAGGGTGACCTTAACCGCAGCAGAGCAATAATCGAAAAAGATATTGAAGCAATCAATACCGCGTTGGGAGGTTAAAAGACAATGAAGATCAAGAATATAACAGCAATAATACTTGCCGCGGCTCTCGTAGCACTTTCCGTTCCTATGCTTCTCGCTATCCCCGCTTCTGCCGACTCGTGGGACGGACAGTCGATCGCGTCCGGCTTCAGCGGCGGCGAAGGCACCGAGGCATCGCCTTATCTGATCGGTTCGGCTACCGAGCTTGCTTATCTTTCCAAAAACTATAACGACATAACAAACGCCGACAGCTCGCCCGTATATTACAAGCTAACTACGGATATCAACCTTCAAGATAACGAATGGACACCGATCGGATACAGGGTCAAGGACAAACCCTTTACGGGCGTATTCGACGGTGACAATCACACCGTTTCGGGACTCAAGGTCAGCACCGTTCCGTCGAGCACTCAAGACAACGGCGGTCTTTTCGGCGGTGTCAGCGAATGCACTATAAAGAACCTCAAAGTTACCGGATCGCTGTGCAGCGGAACCTACGTCGGCGGTATAGCGGGATATGCTTATAATAACTGCAAGTTCATTAACTGCCGCACAAAGATCGACAACATCGACGGATTTGCGGTCGGAGGCATTGTCGGAAGATTAGATACCGGCACAAACGAGATCACCGGATGCGTTTCCGATTCAACCATCGTCATTACGACTAACGTTGAAAGCAAGGACATTTTTGCCGGCGGTATCGTGGGAGTTGCGGGCGGCACAACGATATCATACTGCGGAAGTAACTCGGATATTTCGATCGCCCCCGAAAGAGAGACAAGCGCGAAAAAAGCGGTATTGCTCGGCGGAATTATAGGATGTCAAGGAGCAAGCAGTGCCCCTACGCATATTAAATATTGCTACTCCACCGGCACTATCGTCAGCCGTGCGGACGTGGCAAAAGAGTCAAGTAACTTCGCCGGAGGTATATCCGGAAGAGCCGGACACGTTGCAGGCGGATCCATAACGAACTGCTTCACCACCGCTACGATCAAATTTACAAAGGATGCCCAAACAAGTGAGACTACCTCTGACGAGGATACCTTCTACGGTTCGATCGCAGGGCACTGCAAAAACGCTATGACATTTGCGGATTGCTATGCGCTTGATGAGCACTTCATAGGCACCGACGCTCAAAACGTGGATACTACACTTTTTAAGAAGCTCTCCTTAATTGAAATGCAAGGCGATGCGGCTCTTGTCAATATGAACCTCGGCACAACGGCAGAGGGCGAGATCGCCGCCGCTATTGAGGACTCTGTTTTGTATGCCAATTACTATCACGAAGAGATTACGGCGATGGAAGCGTACACCAACGGAAAAGCTATGATGGATTATATGACCGAATTCGTTGCAACGAACTACGATGCCGGCATTACGGGCGGCGCTTGGGTCGCCAATGCGGGAGATATCCCGACGGTCGGAAACTACGAAGCAGCCGTCAAGCTTTCGGGAATTCAGAGCGCAGTCAAAGCTTTGATCGCCGAGGAATTCGATCGGCTTTACGCCCTGTATAAAGCCGATAACCCCGATACGACAGTGGCGGATGATGAACCCACAAACACGAATACTCCGCAAACGAACACTACTACGAAGGTTCCGAACAACACCTCCGCTCCGTCCACCAATGCACCGGCGAGTGACAATAACCCCGGCGGATGCGGTGGCATAACCACGGTTGCGGCGGTTGTTGCGGTCCTCATAGGCGGCGCGGCATTCGTCGTTGTTAAGAAAAAATATTAATTCAAAACTATATAAAGATCAGCAGGCTCCGCTCAGGCACTTTATGTGCCCGGGCGGAGCCGATTCTTTTGCTTTTCAAACGTGTTGCTTCCATCTTTGAAATGAAATTCATCGACAAATAATTGCCATTCATAAACGGCGACATCGCGAAAATAATAATAACAGAGCGCGCGAATGCGGCTCAATTAATCATAGATAGTATGAAAAAACGGTCAAATAATTGACCCAATAAGGAGAATCAATATGGCAACACTTGTACCCGAAGCAAAGAAGGCTCTTGATCAGTTCAAGACCGAGGCGGCTAACGAAGTAGGCGTTACTCTGAATCAGGGATATAACGGCGATCTTACTGCCCGTCAGGCCGGCTCCATCGGCGGTCAGATGGTCAAGAAGATGGTCGAGAAGTACGAGAACGAGATAAAGTCCAAGTAAGCAAGGCGATTTACGCTTGACCGTCCGAAATATCGGACTCGGGGCAGGTCTGCATGCAGACCTGCCCCGATATGCTTTTCTGATTTTAACTACTACATATAGCAGTATTTGTATTATTTTGCCCCGGTATCCGAGAAACCGTGACCGTGCTGACACGGCGAATGAAAAAAGCTTGTCAGATCAACGGACATCTCTTCTCCGTCATTGCCCGAGAAGCCTATTACCAGTGCCAGGCGCCGCTCTAACGTTTTATCGCAGAGAAACGCCCGTTTCATTCCGCACAGATCCGCAAAGTTAAAAAATCCCCTGCCAAGCAGCATAATATAAACGGTATCCTGCACCTCGCTCACGCACGAGATATTCAAAAGCTCTCCGCCGCGCGGTGACAGCCTGAATTGGCACGCAGCGGCAAGCTTACCGTCATCAAGCAGCTTATATGCAAGAAGATCGCAATCATAGGGAATACGGCACGCCTCGCAAGCACTTCTCTGCTCTTCCTTCGTCTGTATCGGCAAGACCTCAAGCATTATCTTTTTCCTCTCTTTTCATAGCATTTCGAAAGTACCTTACCTCATCTCCGTTCAGCTTTCTCCACTTTCCGGGGGCTAAATTGCCGAGCTTTACCTTTCCGATGGCTACCCGCGACAAACGTACGATATCAAGCCCTTTATCCTCGCACATACGGCGTATCTGACGGTTTCTCCCCTCAAACAGCGTTATTTCAACGAGCGTCGAGGTATTATCAAGCCCGATCAAACGCACGTCGGCTTTCCTTGTCATTTTTCCGTCGATATTGATACCTTCACCAAGTGTTGCAAGCTTTTCGGGCGAGATCCGTCCTTTCAGGTACACTTGATATATTTTGGGGATCGAATGTCTCGGATGCGTCAAAAAGTTTGTCAGCTCACCGTCGTTGGTAAGCAACAAAAGCCCGTCCGAATCCATATCGAGCCGCCCGACGGGATAGAGCCTCACCCCCGCGTCGGCAACAAGGTCGGTAACGCAACGCCTTCCCTTTTCATCCGAAGCCGTAGTGACGTATCCGCGCGGTTTGTTCAGCATAACGTAAACGTGTCGGTCGGAAACGGGCTCTACCCGTCTGCCGTTATAGCTAACCACGTCGCGCTCGGTATCAATTTTCTGTCCCACCGTAGCGCAGGCTCCGTTCACGGTCACGCGTCCGGCAAGTATCTCAGCCTCGGCGGCGCGTCGCGACATAACCCCGCAATCGGTAAAATATTTTTGTATCCTTACTTCCATCACAAATTTCCACAATAAGTTTATTTTCCGTATTTAAGCTTTACCGCGAGCTCACCCTCGGCAACGTACTCTCCGTTGCGCAAGAAGACCACACGCCCGATAACGTCGCCGTCCTTCGGCAATCTCCATAAAAAGCGCGGAGCCTCCACAACGTACGTGATCTGCCCGCCGTAACGAAGCACAGTGCCGATAACGTCAGCCTTCAACACGCCAAACACGCTATAATCATCCCCGGATACCAACGGCACCTCATAAAAGACATCTCCGGCATTGCCGAATTTATACGCGCGATAATATTCAAAGCCAAAGTCAAGCAGCTTTTTATGATCGTTCCAATCATCGGGGGCTGAAAGCGTGACTGCAACAAGGCGCAAGCCACCTCGCTCCGCCGCGGTAACGAGGCACCTGCCGCTTTTTTTCGTATACCCTGTTTTTACACCGATCGCCCCGGAATAGGTTCGCAGCATACGGTTATGATTGGTCAAATAGCGAGCAC
This sequence comes from uncultured Lachnospiraceae bacterium, assembly GCA_964461635.1. GTDB lineage: Bacteria > Bacillota > Clostridia > Oscillospirales > CAG-272 > RGIG3994. Next base: position 23,155 of record CAYWVC010000001.1, on the reverse strand, counting down.
CATCGGCGCCGTTGCCGCTTACCGTATATGAGGGCGTTGACACGACAGCAAGAAAATCGCGATTTTTCAACGCTTCGGCGGTGAGCAAGGCAAGATCGTAAGCAGAGGTATAGTGCCCCTCGGCATCCAAGCCGTGAGGATTTTGAAAATGAGTATCCCGCAAGCCAAGCTCGATCGCCCTCTCATTCATAAGGCAAGCAAAATTCTCTACCGATCCGCCTATATGTATCGCTATCGCGGTCGCCGCGTCGTTTGCAGATGCAAGCATCAGCGCGTACAGCAGCTCCCTCAAGGTCCACCTCTCGCCCACGCGAAGATATACCGATGAGCCTTCAACTCCCGTCGCATCGGAGGCTATCTCCACGGTATCGTCAAGCTTTCCGTGCTCCAATGCCACAAGAGCCGTCATTATCTTCGTCGTGCTTGCCATTGGCATCCGAACACGCGCGTTCAGCTCGTAAAGGACTCGCCCGTCGAAGGCGTCGATCAAGATCGCGCTTTTTGCCGACAGCGACGGAATGACCGAGTCCGCGCCGATCGGAAAGGTCAACAAAGGCACAACTATAAGCACGGCAAGCAGGGCCGCCGTGAATCTGCATCTTAAAGGCATATACTTCCCCCTTTATCACACAATTAATTATATAAAAATCGGGGAAATATATGCCTTTATCTTACGTGCTTTTAATCGGGGTTTTCTACGTCCTCGGTCTTTTCTTCTTTGTCGGGAACGATTTTTTCGAAGAGTGCCTTAATCTTCGCAATGATCTCAGGGGAGCGATCGATCAAGGAGGTTATCTGTCCGACCGGATCGGCGGGAGCCTTTCCATCTACGTTGATCATCTCAACGCGGCCGTCCTTCGTCACTGCGAGAAAGCCGAGCGGCGTAACGGTGAGCCCGGTGCCACCGCCTCCGCCGAAGTTCTTGGGCTTTGTCGAATTTACCGGCTCGTTCTTGACGGCGTAGTCAAGTCCGCCGGATACATATCCGACCGAGATCTTCGAAACGGGAATTATGGTCGTTCCCGATTCGGTATTGATGGGATTGCCTATAACGGTATTGGCATCCACCAACGAACGGATATTTTCAAGTGACGTGCGGATCATGTCCTGAAGCTTGGTATCGTTTTGCATAACTTCTTCCTTTCGATATATGTTTTTTTATATTCTATCTTTTCTGTAAAAAGGTAAATCCGGTGCGCAACAGCACATCCAAAAGCTGCCACACCCGCATTGATACCGATATATCTATATCTGCGGTAGGTTTGGTTTCGCTGAAATCCACCAACACCCCCAGCTCCGCGTCATTAGTATAACGCAGATTGGTGATTCGGTCAAGCACTTCCGTCAAATATGCCACCGATTGCGAGACAGCCCCGTACATATACGCAGTCTTTGCAGCCTCATCCGATGCCACCGTGATCTTAAGACGCGCAACGGTCACACGCAGGTGCTTTGCAAATCTTTTGCAAAAGACTTCGACAAGTGCCTTCACAAGCTCTATGTTTTCAAGCAGGTCGCGCTTCTTGGAGCTTTGATGACCCGGCATCTGCTTTTGGCTCTTTTTCAAGGCTTTCTTTGCCGCTTTCTTCTCTGCCTTTTTCTTAGCCTTAAGCCGTTTCTTTTCAGCCTTGCGCCGCTTCTTTTTCAGCATCCTTCTGAACCTCGCGGGGGTATAGTCCCGAAGTCGCGGGGGCTTTTTTTCCTTGGCGGGCAAGAGGCGAAGGTTAAAGAAAAGCACCCGTAAGGTCAAAGTAACCTCATCACGGTATTTAATTGTAACAGTAGCGCGCAAAAGCAACACTCCCGCAATCAGCAGGATGAGCACGCCCAACACTATCAATACTACCGTCATACCTCTCCTTTTAGGGAAATAACAGTTTTTATTCCGAGTCTGCCGCCAAAGCGGGAACTTCGGCACTATTCACGTCCGCCTCGGGAGCCTTGTTCGCCGCGGGATCGACGAGCGGCTCGGTCACGGGGAGATCGTCAAGCGAATTAAAGCCGAACACACGCAGGAATTTGTCGGTTGTGGCAAAAAGCATCGGGCGACCCGGTGCGTCAAGCCTGCCGCACGATTCAATAAGTCCCTTATCAATAAGCGAATTAACGGCGTAGCTGCTGTCCACGCCGCGAACTTGATCAATAAAAGCGCGCGTTACCGGCTGATTGTAAGCCACGACCGCCATCACCTCAAGAGATGATGCCGACAAATTTCCGCCACGCTTGATTCCGAGTGCTTCACGGATATACGGCATAAAACGTTCCTTCGTACAAAGCTGACAGGTATCGGGAAAGGTCAACAGTTGTATCCCGCGCGGCGAGTCGTCCCCGTTGAAATCTCTTTGCATATCCTCTACCATAAGTTTGACGTCATTAGGTGCAAGTCCCAGCACCTCGCCCAGCTTATCATAGCTCATAGGATAGCCCGCGGCGAAAAGTATCGCTTCTATCGCCCGACGTATATCGGCAACAGTATTCAAAGCCTCATCGGACGTTGCCTCCGATCGGACATCCGACACGCGTTCTATATCATCTGTCATCGCCTGTCGCCTCACTTCCCATAAAATCGGCTTCCTCGTCGGTAAGCACGGTAGAATCATCCGTATTAAGTATAAAGCCCGTATTGATCGAATGTATTCCGTCGGCTTCGCCGTCTTCGGAATCTATTATCAGCCTTCTGACCTTAACGAGCTCCAAAACCCCTATAAATATCGCTATCATATCGGGCAGTGATACAGAGTCGTCAAGAAGCTCGCCGAGCGAAGCCTTGCCGCCCGAGGTGTCAAGATGCTTTATGATTCCGACGATCTTGACCTCGACGGGAACTATCGGCTTTTTGATCATCGGTGTAAAGACCTGCACCGAGTTACGCATATCGGCACTTGTATTGGCAAGTATCCGACGGACAGCCAAGCTGAGTGCCTCCGGCTTCTGATCGGCAACAAACGAGCGATCGACCGTGACCTCGTCGGTGTCCTTTACCGCTCTGCCAGAATAGTAAGCGTAAAGCGGAGCAAACAGTGTCGACGCCGCCTTTGCCTGCTGATAACGCAACAGCGCGTCGGTCAGTTCCTTTCTGGGATCATCCGTTTCTTCCTCGGCTCGCGGCAACAGCATACGGCTTTTTATCAGCATAAGCTCCGACGCCATAACGATAAACTCCGATGCGACCTCCATATCAAGCCGTTGAAGCTCGGAGATGTACTCCATATACTGATCGCAGATCAAGGATATCGGGATATCCTCGATATTCACCTTGTTTTTTGATATCAACGACAGGAGCAGGTCAAGGGGCCCCTCAAATTGCTCCAACCGGTAGGTTAACTCGCCCATAGTAACGCGTATATAACGCTTGCCGGCAACCACGCCAGCGTCTCAAGCATATCGGTTACCGGAGTGACGATGCCGTCTACAATAGAGATTCCAAATTGGCTGAGGACGATCACAATTCCGGCAAAGGCTATTCCGATATATCGCTCGTACTTTAAGAACCAATAGTAAGCCTTGGTCGGAAGTATCAATCCGAGTATTCTGGATCCGTCAAGCGGAGGGACCGGAATAAAATTGAATATCGCCAACGAGACATTAAGGTATATACCGGCGCGCAGAAAATAATAGACATAGATCATTGCCGCGGTCTCCCACAGACCGAAAACGGCCGTAATCACGTTCGCAACTGTCATCAGAACGGTGAAGCACAGGGCAAGTATCAGATTGGACACGGGTCCCGCCAGCGCGGTAAGCGCCATTCCGACACGCGGCTTTTTGAAATTTCTCGTGTTCACGGGACACGGCTTTGCCCAACCGAATCCCATAACGAGCATCGCGATAAAGCCAATGGGGTCAAGGTGCTTTGCGGGATTCAGCGTGACCCGACCGAAGTTCCGCGCCGTCGGATCGCCAAGCTTATACGCCATAAAAGCGTGCGATGCCTCGTGAAAGGACAGCGACAGCAATATGATCGGCAACCACATAAGGAACACGATCAGAAGCATTTTGGCATATTCGGTATCGCCCGTTCTCAGGGCACTTATCAAATCAAGTATCATAATCTCTTCCCTTTCGGATCAGATAATATCGTTTGAGACAAGATCCTCGTAGTTCTCTCTTCGAACCGCAAGCCGCGCGCTCCCGCCCTCTACCGTAACTATCGGCGGGCGCGGCAAACGATTATAATTTGAAGCCATTGAATAATTATAAGCTCCTGTGGTCAAAAATGCAAGAATGTTACCGACTTGCGGGGATTGAAGCTTCATATCCTCCCCCAGCAGGTCGCCCGACTCACAGCAACGCCCCGCAACCGTCACGGTATCCGACGCGTCATCACCCGCACGGTCGGCGATCACCGCAGTATAACGGGAGGAATAAAGGGCATATCTCGGATCGTCGGTCATTCCGCCGTCGACCGACACGTAAGTACGTACACCCGGAATTCGCTTTACCGATCCGACGGTATAGAGCGTAACACCCGCATCGGCAACGATCGATCTCCCCGGCTCAAGCACTATACGCGGCACCGGAAGTCCGTATGCTCCAAAGCTTTTTTTGACTGCGTCAGCCATCAGCTTAACAACAGCTCCGACGTTAACTTCGGGGTCGTTCTCCGTATATCTGACCCCGATACCTCCGCCGAGATCAAGGACGTTTACCTTGATGCCGTATTTTCGCACGCTTTCAGCCGAGAAGCTCGCAAGTCTCTCTGCCTCGGCAACGAAGGGCTCGTGACCGAATATCTGCGATCCGACGTGACAGTGAAAGCCCTCAAGCCGTAAATGCGCCTTTTTAAGCGCGACGGCTATCATTTCATCGGCGCGGCCGGTCGATATGGCACTGCCGAATTTCGAATCGACAGTTCCGGTGGTCACGTACCGATGCGTATGCGGATCAATCCCGGGAGTAATGCGGAGCAATATCCCAACCGTCTTTTGCCGCAAAGCCGCTTCATTTTCCAAAAGGTCAAGCTCCTCTTCACTGTCTACGACAACGTACCCGACGCCGGCATCCAACGCTTCACCTATTTCGCGGCGGGTCTTGAGGTTGCCGTGAAAAAATATCTTCTCCGCCGGGAAGCCGCCGCGCAAAGCCGTATACAGTTCCCCGCCCGATACGCAATCCGCATACATTCCTTCCTCGGATATAACGCGATATATACCGGCAAAGCAAAGCGCCTTTGAAGCGTATGCAACGCAGCCGTGCCCGAAAAAGTTATCCTTCAACGCGCACATATAATCACGGCAATGCGACCGTACCGCGTCAACGTCAAGGAGGTAAAGCGGAGTTCCGTACTCGGCGGCAAGCTCGATACAGTCAAGCCCGCCGAGGGTCAGATGCCCCTTTTCGTTAATTCCGATATGCGGATAAAGCAACATCTTTACTTTTCCGTACGGCGCAGGATCTCACGAAGAAGCTCATCCTTCCCCGTGCCGTTCAACGAAGAAAAAGGAATTATCGGCGTTCCCTCTTTTATAACCGGATTGTGGCGAAGGGCATCAAGGCTCTTGCCGTATTCGGTCTTATTTAGCTTATCGGTCTTTGAGGCAACGATAATATACGGTATCCCCATATCGTTCATATAATTTATCATCATAAGATCGTCCTTTGTGGGACCTATTCTGGAATCCACGAGCTGAACGACCGCGCGTAATCTGTCGATATTGCGATTTGAGGTAAAGTACCCGTCGGTGAGCGCAGACCATTTGCGTTTATCCGCCTCCGGACGCTTGGCAAATCCGTACCCCGGAAGATCCACAAGATAATACTTTCCGTCGACGGTATAAAAGTTCACCGTGATCGTCTTTCCCGGCGAGGAGCTTACCCGCGCCAATGCCTTCCGTCCGAGCAGTGTGTTGATAAGCGACGATTTGCCCACGTTTGAACGTCCGGAAAAAGCTATCTGCGGCATAGTATCCCCGGGAAACTGCTCGGGCAAGCCCGCGCTGATCTTAAGCTCTGCCTGTGCCATTTGTACATCCTTTCCGCCGCTGTAAAAGCGACTCAGATCTCCGTTCTTCCAAGTTTGTCAACGGTCACCGAGCTGTCGGTGATCGGTGCTCCCTTAATTTCAGATGGAAACGTCCGCGTCACGTCGCTCGCCTTAAGCTCGGGGACCAAGGCATTGTTAAGAACCTCCGAGGCGTGACGCGCCGGGATAAAGGTCAGCTTGCTCGCGACCTCGGCGTCTATATCCTCAAGGTTGGGTGTATTATCCGAAGGAATTATTACCTTTTTAACACCCGCCTTATACGCCGCCATAGTCTTTTCGCGCAACCCGCCTATCGCCAGAACGTTGCCGCGAAGAGTTATCTCACCCGTCATAGCCACGTCCCGCCGCACGGGGCGCCCCGTCAGCGCACTGACAAGCGCGGTCATAATGGTTACGCCCGCGGACGGTCCGTCCTTCGGCACCGCCCCCTCCGGAACGTGTATATGAAGATCCTTCGTTTTATAAAAATCGGTCTTTATGCCGAGTGAAACGGCGATCGAACGGATATAGCTTACCGCCGCCTGAGCCGATTCCTTCATAACGTCGCCGAGCGATCCCGTAAGCTCAAGCTTACCGGTACCGTCAAGCACCGCAACCTCGACCTTCAGCATATCCCCGCCGACCTCGGTATAAGCGAGCCCGTTGACAACGCCAACCTCGTCGGTAGATGAGATACGCTCCGGTATGATCTTTCTTACGCCGAGATAGCCGGAAACGTCCTGCCGATCCACGGTCACCCGTGTCAGTCCCTCCTCGACTATCCGCATAGCCGCCTTGCGGCAAAGGGTCGCAAGCTCACGCTCAAGACCTCTGACCCCCGCCTCTGCCGTATAACCGTTTATCACCTCGGTCAACGCCGCGTCGGTGACCCGCATCATACGAAGGTTCATACCGTGCCGCCTGATCTGCTTCGGCAGAAGGTGACGTCGCGCAATTCCGAGCTTTTCCGTGTCCGTATAGCTCTTAAGCTCGATTATCTCCATTCTGTCGATCAGCGGTCGCGGCACCGTCTCCAGCGAATTAGCGGTACAAACGAACAGGCAGTCCGAAAGGTCGAATGGCAGCTCTATAAAATGATCCCTGAAATACTTGTTTTGCTCGGGATCAAGCAGCTCAAGGAGTGCCGCCGCGGGATCGCCCCTGCCGTCCGAGCCGACCTTGTCGATCTCGTCAAGCAGCATAAGCGGATTATTGACCTTTACCTGCGACAGGGCGTTGATGATCCGCCCCGGCATCGCTCCAACGTAAGTTTTTCGATGTCCTCTGATATCCGCCTCGTCACGCACACCGCCAAGCGACACACGGACGTATTTGCGGTGCATTGCCCTTGCCATTGAACGCGCGATGGAGGTCTTTCCCGTTCCGGGAGGTCCGACAAGGCAGATTATCTGATTTTTCAGCTCCGGATTAAGGGTGCGGACCGCCAGATATTCAAGCACGCGCTCTTTTACCTTATCCAAGCCGTCGTGATCGGCATCAAGTATCTTCTTTGCCGCCGCAACGTCGGTACGGTCCTTCGTTCTGCGAGTCCACGGGAGCTCAAGACAAATGTCAAGATAGTTCCGTATCACGCTTGCCTCAGCCGAGCCGAACTGCGACTTTTCCATACGCACTGCCTCGCGGAAAAGCTTTTCACTGATCTCATCCGGCAGATGCGCAGCCTTTATCTTTTTAAAATAATCGTCATCGTCGTCGTTCTCGCCAAGCTCCTCGCGAATGGCGTTGAGCTGTTCATGCAGATACCGTTCCTTCTGACTCTCGTTTATCCTGTCGTGAACCTTTTTATGAATTGAAAATTCGCACTTGAGCAGCTCGGTCTCGTTCGCCAACAGATATATGAGGAGCTCGATACGGCGCAAGGGCTCGAATGCCTCAAGCACCAATTGCTTATCCTCTGTCCTCACCAAGGCGTTCGACGCGATAAAATCCGCCAGCACCCCGGGATCGTCAATATGCGATGCCGCCGCCACCACGTTTGTCGGGGCGGACGGAAAATACGTCATTATCTGTTCGAAGGCGATCCTTGCCTCACGCACCAGCGCCTCGCCGCGGACCCCTCCGTTGTCGGGTAAGGAATGCGCCTTACATATGACCTCGGCGGTAAGGTAGTTACCCGTGCGTTCCGTTCTTTGCAACGTGGCTCTGGCAAAGCCCTCGACGATCACTCGCAGCTCTCCGCCGTTCTCGGTTATGGTTTGTCTTATGCGAGCCGCAGTTCCGACTGCGGGGAGCTTATCGGCACCGTTACCGTCATCCTCGCCCGGCTTTGCGGTGATCAATAAGACACAACCGCTCCCGGCATTTGCCGAGGCAACGGCTGCAAGGCTTGCGGCATCCGAAAGTTCAAAATTTAACGTTATGGAAGGAAATGCGACGGCATCGTGAAGTATTACCACGGGCAACGTCATCATTTCGGCTTTTTCTATGTATGCGGGCATTATCTTTCCTTTCAACGTGCAACAAAAAGCGATTATAATTATCTGATTTTATATTATATCACACTTCCGACTTTTTTTCTACCGTTACGAATGATTTTTTACAATAAAAAAACGCACAGCGGTGACTGCCCGTGGCGAGGTGATATCATAAGATTGATATTCCGCCGCAAACCCGTGTCCGCTGTGATTTATAACCGAAACGTGCCTATTGGCCCATGGCGCGATCCGGTGAGAAGATTATACCACATCCTCCCGCATTTGTAAACTATCATTTTTACCGATTTTTCAATTCATTTTTTGTTGATAACCATATAAAACGGAAATTTTATCTTTTTCGACAAGTTATTCGCCAAGCGAGGTACTGTTTCGCCCGGCAGTAAAAAATGACCTATAAAAAGCGATGTAAACTCAACTATATTATAACTACCTACTAAAAATGCCCGAGTATCGAAAAATGTATTGCAAAGTAAAAAGGATTGTGATATAATTAACATACCAAAATTTATTGAAAGCTAAGCTTTCACGGAGGAAAAAATATGGCAAAGAACAACATTGTCGATTGGACAACAATAACTAATTTTGTTGTCGACTCTTTCGTCGGCTACGGCATTCCCCGTCAGGATGCTATCATCTGCGCGGACGTGCTCCTTGAGTCCGACAAGCGCGGCATTGAATCCCACGGTGTAAACCGCTTCAAGCCCATCTACCTTGACAGAATCAAGGCGGGTATCCAGAACCCCGTTACCAACATCACGGTACTTAAGGAAACCGAGTGCACCGCAGTTCTCGACGGCGGCGACGGTATGGGTCAGGTCGTTGGTCACAAGGCCATGAGCATGGCTATCGAAAAGGCCAAGAAGTACGGTATGGGCGGCGTTGCCGTTCAGAACTCCTGCCATTACGGCATCGCCGGCTACTATGCTACCATGGCAACCAAGTGCGGCTGCATCGGTATCACCGGAACCAACGCCCGTCCTTCCATTGCTCCTACCTTCGGCGTAGAGAATATGATGGGCACCAACCCCCTTACCTTCGGACTCCCCACCGACGAGCCCTTTGATTTCATCCTTGACTGCGCTACCTCGATCGTTCAGCGCGGTAAGATCGAATATTACTCCAGAATCGGCAAGAACACTCCCGAGGGTCAGGTCATCGGCCGTGACGGCAAGTATCACACCGATTCCGACGCTATCCTTAAGGAGCTCAACACCGGCGAAGCAGCTCTCTGCCCGCTCGGCGGCGCAGGCGAGGAGCTTGCGGGCTACAAGGGCTACGGCTACGCAGCGACCGTTGAGATCCTCTCTGCCGCTCTCACCGGCGGTCCCTTCATGAAGCAGCTTTCGGGTATCGCCGAGGACGGCTCCAAGAAGCAGTTCCACCTCGGACACTTCTTCTTTGCCATCGACACCGATCACTTTATGGGCGAGTGCACCTTCAGAAAGACCGCCGGCGATATCTGCCGCGCTCTTCGTGCATCCGAGAAGGCTCCCGGTGCAGACCGCATCTACACCGCGGGCGAGAAGGAATTCGACGTACGCCTTGCCAGAAAGAACGGCGTTCCGATCAACGACGCAGTTCAGAAGGAGCTCATCGCGGTTCGCAACGAGCTTCACCTCGATCAGTATCACTTCCCCTTCGAGGACTGATCCCCGAAATATTAAACCTAATCGGCAGTCGCTTCTTAGCGACTGCCGATTTTTATACGTTTGTCCGAAGGCTTGAAGTCATAGTTCAGCCAATGTCCGAATAATATAAATTTGAAAAATACTATTGTGAGGTAAGTATGAAAAAATCTATAGGACTTTGGCAGCTTATGGGGTTTGCAACGACCTCGTTAGTCGGAACACTATTGCACTTTTTATACGAATGGACCGGAAATTGCATATTGCTCGCCCCGTTTTCGGGGGTAAACGAATCCACGTGGGAACATATGAAGCTTTTATTCTTTCCCACTTTCATCTATGCTATTGTACAAAGCTTTTTCTTCAAGGACGTACCGTCTTATTGGGGCATAAAGCTCAGCGGATCCGTTCTCGGTCTGACCTTAATACCGGTCATTTTCTACACGTACAACGGCGTGATAGGGAGATCGCCCGATTGGGTCAATATCGCAATATTCTTCATCGCCGCCGCTGCTGAATATTATTACGAGGCCCGGCGTTTCCGTCACGGCACGGCGGACCTCAGAACGCGGATCGCCCCATTTGCGGTGCTTTGTCTCATTGCCGTCTCGTTTATAGTATTTACCTTCATACCCCCGCAGCTCGGAATTTTTGAAGATCCGATAACCGGAAGCTACGGAATATAAAAGATCGGTCGGGCATCGCATAAGCGATGCCCGACCGATTCAATGAAAGCTCACGCCGGATCGGTCAGTAGAATTCCGTCATACGGAGATTCATATCCGAGATCGTGCAAAATTTCGTCAAGCACGTAACTCGCAACTTCGTTTTCGGATACAGTCTCAAATACCCGTTCAGCCGAAGCCCGGTCATTGAAGATCCGTACACGATAATCCGTCTCGCCGACCGCGAGGGCGTAATCCGTGCGATCGGGCGATTCAAGCTCCAACAGTAAATACTCCGTGTGCGGCTTTGCCGTCTCGCATATTGCTCTGCGCAATACTTTGACCGTTTGAACCTCGTTCTGCCGTGCAGAACCCGATCGAATCGGAACTCTTGTTTCTGATGTCATCTCTTTTTCCACCTTTCTGCCTCATTGAGAGGTCAACTCCATTATATCACGGTCAAAAAGCGAAAAAAGTCGATTCGAAAATAGGCGATTTTCGGGGCTTTTTAGCCTCGTTTTTCTCAAGTTTTATATTTAGAAACCAATTTTAATATTGCGTACATTTTGCGTCAACATTATGTGCCTCTACAGCGTCAATTTCTGGAGCATTTTTCGGCATCAATTGCCAAAACAACCATCAATGCAGACAGATTATCGGTAGATTTTATTATGTTGATCTCATATGTATCGGACCAATTGAACAATTGTTTTGATATGATCGCCACATCGTTACCGCAGGAATCGACTATACTGTAATCCCATTCCATAAAATCGCCCTCAATATGCCACCCGTTGAACTCCATATCAAAGACCGGCTTAAACAAGCTGAACCTCTTACGTATACAGCCGCAATACTCCCCGTGCATATAGATATCAAAGCTCGGAAAAAAGGACAGGACACGCTCGGCAATCTCGCCAACCTCACGCCCGTCGGCATCGGTAATGCGAAATCTGTGTCCCCAGGAAAGTTGCCCGCGGACGGTATACGCCGTGTTGCCGCCCTCATCATAGATATCGTAGCTGTCAAACCACGAAAAAATACGCTGACGCAGCAATAGCTTCATTTCAAAGTGCCTCCTGTCATCTGCTTTGTATCTTTCTTTTCGTCCGTTTGTATAATTGACGGCGCGGTGCCCTACGGTTCTCGTCTACCTTCTTGTATACCGGAAGGTAGATATCCAGACTTCGGTCAATCGCCATCGCCATAAGCTCCGCCATATGCTCAAAGCTACCTTGCTCGATGAACGTTTCAGTGGCGCGGAAAACGCGGGCACTGTCACAAAACCGCACGATTATAATCGGGAAGCCCGCGCGCATAAGCTCAAAGTTAACAAGTAACCGTGCAACCCTGCGATTACCGTCGTAAAACGGTCTCATATCCAAAAACGTCAGATAGAGTCTCGCCATCCGCATGGCGGCAGGCATATTCTTTTTGCAGGAACGGGCATTTTCGGAGATCAGCTTCCGGATCTTTTTCGTAATTTCCTTATACGGTTGGATCGTAAGATCCCCGGTCTCAAGACCCACTCGCCTTGTGCGATAATCACCTGCGGATTCGCATTTGCCGTTCATCAGCAAATAATGAACGTGTTTGATAAGCTCGTGCGAAAGCGTTTCGCCGTTCCGAGCGGCAGACCGAAGATAAAGCAAAGCGTCCCTTTGTCTTATAACTGCGTCAACGTCTTCGGGAAATCTGGCATTGACCTCCGCCCCGTTCAAAACGTTGACCGTGTCGTCAAAGGTAAGCAAGCTGCCGCATATACGGTTGGTATGGTAGATGAAGCCGGCAATGAGCTCGTTCTCCATCCACTGAACGACGAATTTATCGGGCGGATCGATCGAGGCAAACTCACGCTGTTTGGCATCTATCTGCCGCAGGTAAGTTCTCTGCGGTATTGGCTTGGGCAAATCATCCGCTATGCGATATGCCCACCAATCCACCGAGATAATATCATTGATCTTTTCGTCAAGGCAAAACTCAATCACCCGACGTCGGCTCATATGCCATTGCTTTGACATTTCCTTGTCGGTCTTATAACTTATGCGCCATTGGGGATTAGGCTCCGAATAGCTCATATCACCTTATAACCTGCTTTTTTCACTGCTTTTTTGATCTCTTTATCGGAGGGTTCGCCGTTAAGCTTCAGCAGAGCCTCCCCTTTGGTGTGATCGGCCTTCGCACTTGTGACAAAAGGCAATGCTTCAAGCGCTTCCTTTACGCGTGCTTCACAATGGCCGCACATCATTCCGTCGATACGTACCGTCTGCTCGCGCAAGACGTTTTGGGTCAATGTTGCGTGAACGTCCGTCTGACGGCTATGAGTCCGATGCCTTGGTGCGCGGTAGATATTGCAGAAGTTCAGGCGCAAAGCATTCGTGACCACGCAAAAGCTCGAAAGGCTCATAGCCGCCGCACCGAACATAGGGTTTAAGGTAAGTCCGAACGCCACGAAGCATCCCGCCGCCAAGGGTATTCCGATTCCGTTATATATGAACGCCCAGAAGAGATTTTCGTGAATATTCCTCAGCGTAGCGCGGCTCAGGCTTATCGCCGCGGGAACGTCGGCAAGCGAGCTTTTCATAAGGACGATATCGGCGGCATCTATCGCGACGTCGGCACCGGCACCGATGGCTATACCGACGTCGGCACGTACAAGCGCGGGCGCATCGTTTATGCCGTCGCCGACCATAGCTACCCTGCCCTGCTTTTTAAGCTCCCTAATGACAGCCTCCTTGCCGTCGGGCAAAACGTCGGCTATCACCTCGTCAACACCCGCCAAGGTTCCTATTGCCTTTGCCGTGCGTTCATTATCGCCCGTAAGCATTACCACGCTGATTCCCATATCTCTCAGGGCACGTATCGCGGCGGGGCTGTCTGCCTTGACCGTATCCGCAACCGCGATCATTCCAAGCAGCTTTCCGTTGCGCGTAAACAGAAGCGGGGTCTTGCCGTCCTCAGCCAAGCTTCCCGCCATACGTGTCACGCCGTCGTCTATCGCAACACCTTCCGATATGAATTTCAAGCTTCCGCCCAAGATAAGACTATCTCCGACATTACCGGAAACTCCGCTTCCCGTAAGAGCCTTAAAGTCATATACGTCGGGCACGGAAAGCCCAAGCTCCTCGCCCTTTTTCAATATCGCCTTCGCCAAGGGATGCTCACTCTTTGCCTCGACAGCCGCGGCAAGCTCAAGGAGCTCGCGTTCCGACACACCGTCCGCGGGAAGCAGATCGGTCACGAGAGGCTCGCCGTTTGTGATAGTACCCGTCTTATCAAGCGCAATTATCCTTGTTTTTCCCGCCGCCTCAAGAGCAGACGCATTTTTGAACAGAATTCCGTTTCGTGCCCCAACTCCGTTTCCGACCATTATAGCTACCGGTGTGGCAAGTCCAAGCGCGCAAGGACAGCTTATCACGAGCACCGATATGCCCCTTGCCAACGAATATCCGAAATCCCCGGTTATAATAAGCCAAACCGCAAGCGCAACGAGAGAAATGCCCATAACTATCGGAACGAAAACTCCCGAAACACGATCGGCAACCTTGGCTATCGGAGCCTTCGTTGCGGCGGCATCACTCACCATCTTGATTATCTGCGACAAGGTGGTATCTTCGCCGACTCTGGTTGCCTCACACTTTATATATCCGGATTGATTGACCGTAGCCGCCGATACCCGATCGCCGACGTGCTTATCCACCGGTATGCTTTCACCCGTCAACGCCGCTTCGTTTACCGCACTGCTACCGTCGATCACTATGCCGTCGACCGGAATATTCTCCCCGGGGCGAACCGCAAAAACGTCCCCTATCTTAACGCGTTCGATCGGCACCACGGTCTCCCCTTCATCGGTCACTACGGTCGCGCTCTGCGGTGCAAGCTTCATAAGGCTCCTGAGCGCGTCGGTGGTCTTGCCCTTCGATCGCGCCTCAAGCAGCTTGCCGACTGTAATAAGGGTAAGAATCATTGCCGCCGACTCAAAATAAAAGCTATCCATATATTGCATAACGGCGTTGGTATCGCCGCGCATCTGAGCGTCGGTCATAAGGAAAAGCACTACGACGCTCCATCCGAACGACGCGGCGGAGCCGAGAGCGACCAAGGTGTCCATATTCGGGGAACGCTTGATCAATGCCTTAAAGCCGCTGATGAAGAACTTTTGGTTAATTACCATAACGGTAGCAGACAGGATCATTTGAGCAAGTCCCATAGCAATATGATTATCGGCAAGCCACGACGGGAGCCACCAGCCCCACATCATATGACCCATAGATATATACATTAACAACAGCAGAAATACCGCCGACGCACTAAGTCGCCGAACGAGCCTCGGCGTCTCACGGTCACGCAAGGGATCGTCCGCAGACCTTTCGGGCGAAGCCGCGCCCCCCTTAAGCGTCGCACCATAGCCCGCTTTTTCCACTGCCGCGATGATCGCGCTGTCCTCGGCAGTGCCCTCGACCCCCATCGAATTGGTCAAAAGGCTCACCGAACACGACGTAACGCCCTTAACATTTGACACCGCCTTCTCTACTCTTGCACTGCAAGCGGCACAGCTCATCCCGGTCACGTTAAACTGTTTCAAGATAACCTTCTCCTTTTTTGCCTTCCCGATGATCAGCAGATCAGATCACCGTCATTCTTTTACTTTATTATACCATTATCCGGCACGACAATCAATAAGATCGTTAAAAAATCATCATTATGCTAAAAAAGCTCAGATCCACTCTCCGCAAAAGAGGCAAATCTGAGCATAAATATTTACTTAATCGAATTGCTGACGAACGTTTTTGTCTTTTCGCTCTTGGGGTTAAGGAAGATCTGATCGGGAGTGCCCTCCTCCTCTATCACCCCTTCGGATATGAAGATCACGCGGTCTGATACACTCCGCGCAAACGCCATTTCGTGCGTGACGATCATCATCGTCATATCACCGTTTTTCAGTCCCCTTATAACGTCGAGAACCTCGCCCGTCAGCTCGGGATCAAGCGCACTCGTCGGCTCGTCAAAGCACAGAACGTCGGGATGCATAGCCAAAGCGCGTGCAATTGCGACCCGTTGCTGCTGTCCGCCCGAGAGTTCCGACGGATAACTCTTGACCTTATCCGCCAGACCGATGCGCTCAAGCAATTGCATGGCGTTAGCTTCGATCTCCTCATTGATCGATCGCTTATTCTGCCGGTACTCGGGGGACTCCTTTGCCATCAGCTTGGGAGCTAAGCAGATATTATCAAATACGTTGTACTGCGGAAAAAGATTGAATTGCTGAAACACCAAGCCAAAGTGCAACCGTCTGCGGCGAAGTTCACGGTCCTTTATCCTTTTATCACTTGCCCCATCAAAGACGGTGTTGCCGTTCACCCTGATCGAGCCGCTGTCGGGGAGCTCCAAAAGGTTGAGACAGCGGAACAGCGTCGTCTTGCCGCCGCCCGAGGAGCCTATAATACTGACCACCTCGCCTCGCTCGACCGAAAAGCTGACTCCTTTTATTACCTCGGTATTACCGAAGCGCTTGTATATATTTTCTACTTCAAGAAACGACATAGCTCCCCCCGTTCAAACCTTGTAATAGCTAAGCTTTTTCTCGACCCGATTCAAGATGACGGTAACTATACCGTTAAATATCAGGAAAAATATTGCGGTCGAGAAGAATGGCCAGAGTATTCCTTTAGCCAAGAAGCGTTGGGAGGTCATAATAATCTCCGCCACGGCGATCACGTTCGACAGCGAGGTGTCCTTGATGAGCGTAATGATCTCATTGCCCATAGGCGGCACTATCCGTTTGATAAGCTGCATAAATATTACCTTGAAGAACACTTGACCGCTCGTCATACCGAGGACTGCGCCCGCCTCATACTGTCCGTGCGGAATGCTCTCCAATCCGCCGCGGAATATCTCCGAAAAGTAGCAGGCGTAATTGATAATAAAGGCGATGATCGCCGCGACCTCGCGATCGAACGTTTGATGCCAAAGAATGCTCGGAAGGAAGAACACCGCAATAAGCTGAAGCATAAGCGGAGTGCCCCGAATGACCCAGACGAACAGCTTTGACAGCCACGAGATGGGCTTGATCCTCGAACGTGTGCAGAACATAATGAGCATACCGAGCGGGACGGCACCGATCAAGGTGGCGAAAAATATCAAAACGTTCAATCCAAAGCCCGATGCCAAGGATTTGATTATTTCAGTCATAATTTGCGCGAATAAAGCCCTTAACCGTTGACGATCAATTGTTCCGTAAGCTTGTATTTTGCGGCAATCTCCGCCAATTTACCGTTGCTTTGCAGCTCCGCGATCGCGGCATTTACAAGAGCCGTGAAGTCACTGCCCTTTCTGAAGGCGATACCGTAATTTTCGTTTTCAAAGGTAAAATTCTTATCAACGGCAAGGTCGGCGTAAGCGGTTCCCTCCCCGACCATACCGAGCGCGGTAATATAGTCGATGATGCACATATCAGCCGTGCCGTTCTTAACCTCCATAACCGCATCCTTCATTGACTTGACGGCGGTATATTTTGCCGAAGCGAAAAGCTTATTGTTCATAGCCACCGCTTCGCCCGTCGATTCCATCTCGGCAACTATCTTTGCACCGTTAAACGATCCGGCATCGGTATAGCTGTTAACCTTATCGCTCTTCATAACAAGGACCTGATAATTTTTCATATACGGCGTTGAGATCGACATAGCCTGAAGACGGTCGTCATCAATCGTAAAGCCATTCCAAATGCAGTCTATAGTTTTACCCTGCAGCTCTATTTCTTTCGTGCCCCAATTTATTTCTTGAAATTCGGGTGTAACACCGATGATCTTGCATACCTCGGTGGCAAATTCGGTTTCAAATCCGGTGAGCTCGCCATCTTCGATATAGTTCATAGGCTCAAAATAGGTGATGCCTATCACAAGCGTGCCCTTGCCCTTTATGTACTCCGCGTCGCTTGCCGTACTGTCGGAGCACGATACAAGCGAAAATGCAAGGATAACCGTAACCAGAATAACCGCGATGATCTTTTTCATTTTATTTTCTCCGTTCCGCTTTAACGCTTTACTTTGCTAAAGCGTTAATATAATACCACACACTCTGACGTTTGTCAACCGCATAAAGAGCATTTCTCTATTTTTGTAAAATAAGCACAAAATCAAGCTCCGTTTTTGCGCATATTAGGCAAAAATCATCCCCGCCGCTACTATGCGGCGGGGATGATCCACATTATTTTATGATCTTCGATATCAAACGCCACGCTTAACGTACGAGGTGTGAAGTATCTCGTGCGCTTTGTGGCTGTTGGGCTCACCGAAGAATTCCTCGTAGATCTGCTTGATACGGGGATTCTCGTGCGACTTTCTGTACTGAAGCTTATTGGCATCGGCATTATAAAGCACCGCAGCGCGAAGTCCCTGAAGATCGGTGTTGTTACGCACGTAAGCGGGCTGAGTCGGCTGACCGCCGCCGTTTACGCATCCGCCCGGGCAACACATAATCT
Organism: uncultured Lachnospiraceae bacterium; assembly: GCA_964461635.1. Classification (GTDB taxonomy): domain Bacteria; phylum Bacillota; class Clostridia; order Oscillospirales; family CAG-272; genus RGIG3994. The sequence continues at coordinate 4,967 of CAYWVC010000001.1, read as the reverse complement.
CGACAAACTGTGCCTCGATCTCGCCCGACTTGATCTTATTCAGAAGCTCTTTGGCGTTCTTCGTTCCGCTGGCAACGGCAACCTTGACGGTCAGACCGCCGAGATCGTAGGTCGCAAGCTTGATGGCGGCATTACCGCGAACCTCACTGAAGTCGACCTTCTTGAGCTCTTTGCCGGTCAAGACCTCTGCGGCAGTACGAAGAGCCGCCTCCATAACTCCGCCGGTCGCGCCGAAGATGGCACCCGCACCGGAGCCGATGCTGAACGGATCGTCAAACTGCTCGTCGTCCAGAGCCTTAAAGTCGATGCCTGCCTTCTCGATCATTCTGCCGAGCTCGCGGGTAGTGATCGCAACGTCCACGTCGTAGATGCCCTCACCCGCGGCACATTCGTGCTCGCGTCTGACCTCAAACTTCTTCGCGGTACAAGGAATGGCGGACACGAAGTAAATGTCTGCCGGATCAATACCGTTCTTCTCTGCGAAATAGGTCTTCATCACCGCGCCGAACATCTGCTGAGGAGACTTGCAGGTCGAAAGATTATCGGTAAATTCCGGGAAATAATGCTCACAATACTTGACCCAACCGGGCGAGCAGGAGGTGATCAAAGGAAGATTCTTGTTTTCCTTTATACGGCTGATGAGCTCGTAGCCCTCCTCCATAATCGTAAGGTCGGCGGTAAAGTTCATATCGAACACGCCGTCAAAGCCGAGGCGCTTGGCGGCCGCGACCATCTTACCCTCAACGTCGGTGCCGGGTGCATAGCCGAAGCATTCGCCCAACGTCGCACGTACCGAGGGCGCCGTGCAAAGGTAGACCTTCTTATCGGGATCGGCAAGTGCCTCAAACACCTCTGCGGTCTGATCCTTCTCATGAAGCGCACCGGTCGGGCACGCAACGATGCACTGACCGCAATTTACACAAGCGGTATCGGCAAGCTTCATCTCGAATGCGCACCCTATCTCGGTATCGAATCCACGGTTATTTGCGCCTATAACGCCGATATCCTGCATAGTCTTACACGCCGCAACGCAACGACGACAAAGAATGCACTTGGAATTATCGCGCATAATTGCCGCGGACGAATAGTCGGTGTGTGTCTCGGTCTTCGCACCGCCGAATCTGCTGCTTGAAACGCCGTAATCGCGGCAAAGCTTCTGAAGCTCGCAGGTGGTAGAGCGCACGCAGGACAGGCAATCCTGATTATGGTTGGAAAGAAGCAGCTCAAGGTTGAGCTTTCTTGACTCGTTGATCTTCGGCGAATCGGTCTTAATGACCATACCGTTGGACACGGGATAAACGCACGCCGTGACCATTCTGAAGGGCTTTCCGCCCTCGGATACCTCGACCACGCACATACGGCACGCGCCGATCTCGTTGATATCCTTCAAATAGCAAAGAGTCGGGATGTTGATGTTTGCCGCTCTGGCGGCCTCAAGGACCGTCACACCGGCGGCAACCTCATATTCTTTGCCGTTAATCGTAACTGTAATGTTATCCATTATCCTGAACTCTCCTTATCTTATTCCTTGACAATAGCCTTAAACGCACAACCGGTCATACAGGCTCCGCACTTTATGCACTTCTGCTGATCGATCGTATGAAGCTGCTTGACCGAGCCGCTGATGGCGTTGACCGGGCAGTTTCTCGCGCACTTCGTGCATCCGCGGCACTTATCCTCAAGGATCTTATATCTTACGAGCTTCTTGCAAACGTGCGCCGGGCACTTCTTGTCCACGATATGAGCAATATATTCCTCACGGAAATATTTGAGCGTGGAAAGAACGGGGTTAGGTGCCGTCTGACCAAGACCGCAGAGCGAATTGGTCTTGATATACATTGCGAGCTGCTCCATTTTGTCAAGGTCCTCCATCTCACCGTTTCCGGAGATGACCTTATCCAAGAGCTCAAGGAGTCTTCTCGTACCAACGCGGCACGCGGTACACTTTCCGCAGGATTCGTCGACCGTGAATTCAAGGAAGAATTTCGCGATATCGACCATACAGTTATCCTCGTCCATAACGATCATACCGCCCGAACCGATGATCGAACCGATCGCCGCAAGGCTCTCGTAGTCAACGGGTGTGTCGATAAGGCTTGCGGGGATACATCCGCCGGAAGGACCGCCGGTCTGAACCGCCTTAAGCTTCTTGCCGTTCGGCACTCCGCCGCCGATATCGTAAATTATCTCACGCAGAGAGGTTCCCATCGGGATCTCGATAAGTCCCGTATTCGTGATCTTACCGCCAAGGGCGAAAACCTTGGTGCCCTTTGACTTCTCACTTCCCATAGATGCAAACCAGTCGGCACCCTTAAGAATGATCTGCGGGATGTTTGCGTAGGTCTCGACGTTATTGAGTATGGTAGGCTGAGCAAACAGACCCTTGACCGCCGGGAAAGGAGGACGGGGACGCGGCTCGCCGCGCTTGCCCTCAATAGAGGTCATAAGTGCGGTTTCCTCACCGCAAACGAAAGCACCCGCACCGAATCTGAGCTGAACGTCAAAATCAAATCCGGTACCGAAAATATCGGTTCCGAGCAAGCCGAGCTCGTGTGCCTGCTTTATTGCGATCTCAAGACGGTGAATAGCTATCGGGTACTCGGCGCGGACATAAATGTAGCCCTGATTTGAACCGATCGCATATCCGGCGATAGCCATAGCCTCAAGCACTGCGTGGGGGTCACCCTCAAGTATGGATCTGTCCATAAAGGCTCCGGGGTCGCCCTCATCGGCGTTACAGCAAACGTACTTCTGGACCTTGCCGCGGTTACCGGAGGCAAACTTCCATTTCAGACCGGTCGGGAAGCCCGCGCCGCCGCGCCCGCGAAGTCCCGAATCAAGCATAGTCTGAATGACCTCATCGGGGGTCATCTCGGTAAGCACCTTACCAAGTGCCTGATATCCGTCAACGGCTATGTATTCGTTAATATCCTCGGGGTTTATAACACCGCAGTTGCGAAGCGCGACGCGGTGCTGTCTCTTATAGAACTGCGTGTCCGAAAGAGAGGTCGGGATGTGGTGATCACCGCTCTTTTCGTGGTATTCAAGTCTTGCAACCGGACGACCCTTGAGAAGATGCTCCTCAACGATCTCGGTAACGTCCTCCGGTTTAACCATACTGTAGAACGTGCCGTCCGGATATACGATCATAACCGGACCGAGGGCGCAAAGTCCGAAGCACCCGGTGGTCACTATCTTAATTTCTTCGGTAAGTCCCTTTGCCTCAAGCTCCTTTTCAAGAGCTTCCCTTACCGCTGCACTTCCGGAAGAGGTACAACCCGTTCCGCCGCAGATCAGGACATGTGAGCGTATCATAATGCGTTATTCCTCCTTGACCTTAATCCTTATAATTGCCGATCGTATACTGCTCGACGACCTGACCGCCCTTCAGGTGCTTTTCCACGATCTCTGCCGCTTTTTCGGCGGTCATTTTTACGTAAGTAACCTTTTCTTTGCCCTCTTCAAAAACCTCTACCACGGGTTCGAACTGGCAAATGCCTATACAACCGGTCTGAGACACGGTCACCTTTTCGGCAAGTCCGGCTTCGCTGACCTTCTCAACGAAGGCTGCAAGCACGGGGCGAGCTCCCGCCGCGATGCCGCAGGTAGCCATTCCGACTACGACACGCACCTGACCCGAGCTCTCACGCATAGCAACGCGATCCTTCATTTTGTCTCTGATTGCTGCAAGTTCCGCTAATGATTTCATAGCCTTTTATCCTCCGAATATTATTCATTATTATATTGTTGCGTTAGGTAATCGGCGATCCACGCAATGATCTCGGGCTCACCGAGGGAGATCCCCTCCCCAAGCACCTCACGCAATTCCGACGTGTTGAGGAACACGTCGTATTCGGGCGTTTTATGCCTGAATACATAATTGATCTCGGGATGTCCCTGAATGATAACGCAAACGGTAGACACGATATCCCCGATCGGGGTAAAATCGATGCTGTCGGTATGAAAGGTCGCGACGACCGAAGTCCCGTGGTTGTGCGGATCGGCATCCGAGGTAACGGAGTCTATCTTAAGCTCCCCGCCCGTCTGCTCAGACGCAAGCTTGAACAGCGGTATACCCATACCCACCTTTCTCGTGGTCCTCGTGGTATAAAACGGATCGACCACCCTTGCTACCGTTTCCGCCGACATACCGCAACCGTTATCGCGTATCGCAACGGTCAGCAGATGCGAGGCATCCTCGGTCAACTCAATGCTTATACGGTCGGCACCGGCACTTATCGAATTCTGCGTTATATCAAGAATATTCAGCGACAGCTCCTTCATACCGAGAGATCAGTCCTTGTACTTCGCCAGTATCGTTTTAACGTCATCGGTCTTGAGTCTGCCGTAAACCTCACCGTTAACGGTAAGAACGGGGGCAAGACCGCACGCTCCGATGCAACGGGTGGCATCAAGAGAATATTTGCCGTCCTTCGTCGTGCTTCCGACCGGAAGATCAAGCTGCTGAGAGATCTCGTCAAGGATATCTCCCGAGCCCTTTACGTAGCAAGCAGTACCAAGGCAAACGGATATTGCCACCTGTCCCGTGGGGTTGAGCTTGAACTGCGAATAGAATGTGGTGATACCGTAGATCTCCTCGATCGGCGTACCGGTCTCACGCGCGATAATGCTTTGCACCTCAACGGGCAGATATCCGTAAATATCCTGCGCCTGCTGAAGGATCGGCATCATCGAACCCTTGACTCCCTTGTATTCGGCGATGACGGCAAGAAGCTTTTCTTCCTGCTCCTTCGTGCCGTGAAACTCGACAGTCGTCAGATTCTTTTTCATCTTTTCAAATTCCTCCTGAATGTGATTTGATATTTAATTAACAATGTTAACGACAATATATCCCCTCAAATTCGGGGATCCGCCGCGTTATGTCATTTAAAACATAACACATAAGTGATATTATACATCATTTGCTCGGATTTGTCTACTGCTTTTCGGGAATTTTCCAAATTTTT